>JAYYHM010000033.1:0-3393 GCA_036148415.1 Planctomycetota bacterium | reverse complement strand
CAAGATCGGTGAATCATTGGAATTGGCGGTACGCACTGCAGTGACGTCGCAGAAAGATAATCCATTCGGAGCCTGGCGATACAGTCCCTCCGGCAAGGAGGCGGATACATCTGTGACAGGGGGCGTTTTGATGGGACTACTCGCTGCGCGGAATGCTGGGATCGAAGTGCCTGATGAGGCGATTGATCGAGCCATCGCCTATTTCACGCAAATGACCGCGGAGTCTGGGCAGGTTGCCTATTCCAATGGGGCCGGCGGATTCAATGAATCCTTAGCGAGGATATCCATTGGAACGCTCGTGTTTTCGATTGCTCGACGTAAAGATATGCCCCAGTTCGCTCAGACATTAGGGTACTTGAGGGATAAGATCCAAGGAGGCACAAGTGGACATGGTGGAATCAGCTACCAGAGCTATTATCAAGCGCAGGCACTGTTCCAAGGCGATGTTCAACTCTGGAAAGTATGGAATCAGCAACTCATTGAGAGGCTGAAGAAAGAGCAGAAAGCGACGGGCGGGTTTGATGGAACCCAAGGACCTTATGTTGCAACAACGCTCTCACTTCTCGCAGTGGCGGTCAACTACCGTTTTCTACCAATCTATGAACGCTAGGAAGACCATCGATGAGGCGAAAAGCGGAGAAAACTAGAGCGATTCGACGGCAGCAACCTTGCTTTCGATCTCTTTCCCTTCGGTTGTTTTTTGGCGTAGTGTCTTCGTGCTGCGTCTGCCTGAACGGTGCGGAGAAATTTCAAACCGGCAATGAATCCTCGCTCACCTTAGTCAATGGAGAGGTTGTGCCCGGCGAGCCAAGCGACTCTGAAGGCAGTGAGGTCGTGCGTTGGCTCGGTGAAGCTTTTTGTGATCCGTTCGAAATCCGGCAGAGGAATATTCGATCCATTCAGCTAGCTGCAAGATCTGAAATGAGGCCTCCGGAGATCGGTAAGTCGGGCGACCTTGTTTTCGAATTGAGCAATGGCGACATCCTTCACGGACAACTGATGGATTGGGGACGTGACAAAATACTGGTCGAGCATGCCTTGGCCGGTCAGTTTGAACTTCCGTTGGATTCGGTGCGTTGGATCCATCGTAAGCAACCTGTGAGTACGCGGAATAATGATCCGGAATTGCGGGAGGCGAGTCCTAAGGAGTCATCACTGGAATGGTTTGGGTTCCATGATCCAGACCAAAGAGCTAGTGCGAGCGGGGCGAGTTCGTGGCGTCTCGAAGGCGAAAGATTGTGGAGCACTTCTTCCGGGGCACGGATACGTAAGCAACTAGAAATGCCCGGGTGCCTTGTGATCGATCTTCAAGTGGCATGGGATAGGCAGCCAGATTTCGTTTGCTACCTCGGCCGAACAATCCTCGGAGAGGAATCAGATCTTGTTCAGGACGAGAACTCCAAACACAACTCATCTGATGACCTGGCTTTGCCCGTTGAACCCCGAAACCCGGGCTGGCGACTCGAATGTTCAGGCCAAGATCTAGTGATGACTCTAGATCAGCCAGGATTTGTCGATGTTCAGAAGGTGCTCTCTCTAGAGGATCGTAGTGATCTGCGTTTGATCATTTATTTCAATGGTCTGAAGGGGACGATTGAGGTCCTCACCGAGTCAGGAAAGCCACTTGCAACGACGATGTTTGAGGAAGGGTTGCTTTTTGGTGGTCAAGAAACTGGCTTGGAGCAGTCGAAGTCTATTGGTCCCCAAACGGTGCCCGCGGAACTTCGAGTGGAACTGGTCAATCTTTCTGAATCCCTGTCGGTTCAGCGTTTCCAGCTCCACGCAAGATCTGGCGAGGTGGCTAAGATTTCGGATAGAGGAGTTCAGGCCACTCTAGTTGAAGACACCAAAGTCCCGGGCGTTTTCTCCATTTTGGGACACGGAATTCAGAGGGGAGTGGTGACCGGATTCGATGGATCCGCCCTGCAGTTTTCGCCCACTACGAATTCGGCGTCATTGGATTCTTTCCCGCTTGATCGACTCAGTGAAGCGAGGTTCCCCGTAAGAGAAGGGCAAATCGAAAAAGATTTGGTGGGAATCCACCTCGTTGACGGTTCCGTCCTGTCTGGGCAGATTCGCAGTGTCCGATCTGATGTTTGGATCCTTCATATCTCCGCGAGTCAGAAGGATCACCATATCTCCGCGGATGCGATTCGGACTGTTCGCTTCCGAAACAGCAAGGACGAAGATATTCAAGAAGTCGCATTAGCGGGCCGCGTTGGACGTCTTATCATCGGCAGTCACGCGACTGCGGGTAGGCTGGTTCCCGGAGAAAGGGGCAGTGACCCTGATGCACTTGGGTTGTCATGGCATCCTTTGAAGAGTTTGAATTCCGCTCCTATTCGGCGGAGTGTTCACGGGGTGATTGAGTATCGCGAGCCTTCAGGGATTTCAAATAGCGGGGAATCCAACAAACTTTTGGAACAGCAACGCAATAAGAACCAGAGACTCAGGAGGGGATTAAACTTTGGGGAACTATTTCTCAGACGTACCGATCTGTCGAAGGAAGGGCCAATCGGCGAAGCCAGTCACTTAGTCCACATGCGGTCCGGTGATATGCTTCGTTGCAAAGTCCAGGTGGTTAGGGAGGGATTGGTTCAAGTGAGTGCAAAATCTTTCGGCTTGCGGAAGATTCCAGTGGTTGAAATCAAAGCCATTGAACTCGTTTCCAACTCGCCGCCACCAAACCTCGATGAGGCCAAGAAGCAAAGATTATTGACCATTCCGCGGTTGCAAAAATCGGACCCGTCCACGCATTTACTATGTTCGCACAACGGTGACTTTCTGAGATGTAATATGCTGGAAATGGGAGAGGACTTTGTGTTGATCAAAGTGCAGGTTTCTGAGATTAGGGTTCCGAGGGAACGTATTGCCCAAGTCATTTGGCTTCATCCCGAGGAGAGCAATGGTGCAATACACGGAAAGATGAAAGTCGATGGATCATGGGGAGATCGTCTTGATTTGAGGCAGCAAACAGATTCCTCGCTAGAAGGTGGCTCACTGGACCGCCAATCCTCTGTTTCAGTTCGATCCGGTTACGTTGGCCTCACACAGGTTCTTCTGAACGATGGGAAACGATTTAGTTTCACACCAAAGGGACTGGAGGAAGGTCAGGTTACGGGTGTGAATCGCTGGGGCGAGAAATGTGAGTTTGATCTCGGACGAGTTGATCAGCTCCTGATAGGGGAATCGATCAAGGAGTCGGTTAAAAATGTAGGGTATAACCAGTGGAAAATGACCCCCGCCGATGAACCATTGGTCTCAGCTGTTTTGCAATCAGGAAAACAGAAGCAGCCTGAACTTGGTGAGCTCGTTGGACTTGACTTGTCGAACACGGTACTGACTTCCGTCAAAGGCGGAGAGATCCGATTCTCAGAGATGAACGGCCGTTGG
>JAYYHM010000032.1:0-5073 GCA_036148415.1 Planctomycetota bacterium | reverse complement strand
TGAAAATGGTATTCCGTGGGATATCAGAAAAAAGTAGGTGTCCGGTTTGTTTATCTCCGACCCAGACTGGCCCTTCGGACCAAGTGAATCCTTTGGCTAACACTTCAATCTTTGTACCTTCTGCGATGAAGGCATCGAGTCCCGCATCGAGCCGCTCAATCTTACCGAGCGTTTCCATTTCAGCAGCATCGGTCGATTCTGTATTCGAAAGAGCGATCAAAAACACTGAAAAAACGTAAGTCAGGCTTAGATATCGCATGATCTCAATCCAAAAAATCGAAGAGGTGAAAGACGATCTCTAGGATCGCTGGTCTTAAGACTTATTTTCCTTCTCGAGGATAGAAGCAACGAGTGCTGTCCATCCCGTTTGATGGCTGGCGCCCAGCCCCCGGCCCGTATCAGCATGGAAGTATTCATAAAAGAGGATTGAATCCTGCCAGTCCGGGTGATCATGAAACAGTGGGTCATTACCATTGGCTGGACGACGTCCCTCGGAGTTTGTTTCAAAAAGGGAAACCAGTCGACGTTCGAGTTCTCTGGCCACTTCGATGAGAGTCATCTCATGACCGCTGCCGGTTGGACATTCGATTTTGAACTCGTCGCCGTAAAAGGTATGGTAGCGTTTCAGGGATTGGATGAGCAAATAGTTCATCGGAAACCAGATGGGCCCACGCCAGTTGCTGTTTCCACCAAACATTGCACTTTCACTTTCACCCGGTACATAGTTTACCTGATGACTCTGTCCACCAAACTTAAATACGAACGGTTTGTCTCCGTGTGCGGCTGACAAACTGCGGATACCAAAAGGCGACAGGAATTCTTTTTCATCTAGCATGACTTCGAGAATACGACGGAAACGCTCTTCTGAGGGAATAGCAAGAAACTTTCTTGTCGTCTCGGTATCCGGGCGACTCTCTTGTTCAAGGTAGGTCATGTGAGAATCAAGATTGCCACGATATCGTAAAAACCAGTCCGTTCGACGTTTGAATCCGGGCAGTTGGTCGATCATTGCGTCATCTAAGATGACCCCAGTCGTCAGGGGCAGCAAGCCGACAAGGGATCGCACTCGCAGTGGTATGGATTCTCCGTCTAGATAGAGATGGTCATAGTAGAAGCCGTCCTTCTCGTCCCAGAGCCCCGTGCCGTCCATGGTGTTCATCGCTTCAGCGATCGCCACGTAGTGCTCGAAAAATTTGCTTGCCATGTCACCGTAGGCGACATTGTCTTCTGCTAATTCCAGTGCGATCCTCAGCATGCATCCGCAGTAGAAGGCCATCCAAGCTGTGCCATCTGCTTGCTCGAGGTGTCCCTTGGGTAAGGGTTTGCTGCGGTCAAAAACACCGATGTTATCGAGACCGAGAAAGCCCCCAGCAAAAATATTATTGCCTCTTGGGTCCTTTTGATTGACCCACCATGTGAAGTTGAGCAGCAGTTTCTGAAATGCTCTAGCGAGGAATACCTTGTCACGTTGTCTCGGTGGTCCTGACGATTTATAGACTTGCCATACTCCCCAAGCATGGACCGGTGGATTGACATCGCTTAAGTGCCATTCATAAGCAGGTATTTGCCCACTAGGGTGCATGTACCATTCTCGTAAAAACAGGATCATTTGCTCTTTGGCAAACTCTGTGTCAACACTCGCCATCGGGACCATATGGAAAGCGAGATCCCACGCGGCGTACCATGGGTACTCCCACTTGTCGGGCATGGAGATCACGTCACGATTAAAAAGATGTCGCCAATCGCTGTTGCGTCCGGTTTTTCTTGAGGAATGCCCTGGTACACCGTTTGGGTCTCCATCAAGCCAGTTTGAGACGGAGTAATAATAAAACTGTTTGGTCCACAGCAGTCCAGCGAAAGCCTGTCGCATGATACTCTTGTGTTCATTACTCAAGTCATCGGGTATGCGTCTCGCATAGAATTCATCGGCTTCATGAATTCGTTGCTCAAAACAGTTTTCAAATCCATCGTCGAAAGCAAGTTTTGCAAACTCTTCTGGTTTTCCATTGCATTGTTCACTGATGAAAACCACATCTGCTCGAGTGAGTCGAAGACGAATCGTACGTGTTTCACCAGACGCTAATTGCAAGGCAATCGAAGCCCCGCATTTGGTACCAATCCGAGCAGGGTTCACCGCATCGGTTTCCGCGTTCACGATATAGCGATGGAATGCATCTTTATAGAAGTTTGACTCACTGGGCAGTCCGGGATGTCGGTCCAGATTCGTTTCATTATCCGTAAACAACCACTGCCCGCTCGCTTCTTCTGATGAATTGATTTTCAACGCAGGTGGAGCATCACCTTCGTGGATCGGCTGACTTGAGATTGCGTCACAGGCTAGCCAGAATTCGTTCAACGTTTCGTGATTCATCTGAACCACTTCGCCTCGCATTCGCATGGAGGGTTTCGTCGAGCAACCCTCGTCGGTGCATTGCCAAGTCCATGTGTTTCGGAAGAGCATCTGCGGCACAATGTGTAGCGGTGCCGTCTGAGGACCATGGTTGGTAACGGTCAGCTTGATGAGTAGATCATCGGGTGATGATTTTGCGTACTCCGCTGTGACATCGAAGTATCTCGCTTCGTCAAATACTTTGGTATCGAATAATTCGTATTCCCTCTCCTTGCGCGTCCGCTTTTTGTTGACCTCAACCAACTCACCGTAAGGATACCGAGCCTGCGGATATTTATAGGAAGCTTTCATGTAAGAATGGGTCGGAGTGCTATCCGTATAAAAATAACATTCCTTGACATCCTCTCCATGATTGCCTTCTGGACCTGTTATCCCGAACAATCGTTCCTTGAGAATAGGGTCATTTCCATTCCAAAGAGCAACGGAGAAGCAAAGGCGAGCCTCCCGATCACAAAAACCCAACAGGCCGTCTTCACCCCAGCGATATGCTCGACTGCGAGCATGGTCATGAGGGAAATAACCCCAGGTGACCTGGCCACCCTCGCTGTAGTCTTCGCGCACCGTTCCCCATTGGCGTTCCGACAGGTAGGGGCCCCACCGTTGCCAATTCGACTCCCGTCGTTGCGACTGTGATAGTCGATGATCTTCGGCGGTCACGGATTGAGATTGAATCGAGTTATTCACGAGACCATGAACTAAGCTTCTGAATCATCCAGTAGGTCCACTGCAGCAAATCGCTGGCCTTCCAGCATGGCAAGACTGGCTCCGCCACCGGTGCTCACATGACTAACTTGGTCTGCAAAGCCAAGCTGATCAACTGCCGCCGCACTATCTCCACCTCCGATAATGCTTATGGCATCGCTGTCAGCTACTGCTTGTGCAACGGCTTTGGTGCCTGCATCCATCGGTGGCTTTTCAAAGACCCCCATAGGGCCATTCCAGACAACTGTTTTGGCGTCTTTAATGATCGCCGCATACTTTTCTGCTGTCACAGGGCCAACATCCATGCCTTCCCAACCGTCAGGTATTTCACCCGCTTGGACGACCTTCTTGTTGCATCCCGCTATATTACCAAAATCATCCCCACAGTGAGTATCCGCAGGAAGGTGGAGTTTATCTCCTCCCTTCTCAATCAACTCTTTGGCAAGGTCCACTTTGTCCTTTTCGACAAGACTATCACCAACCTGTCCATCCTTCGCTAGGGAAAAGGTGTATGCCATTGCACCGCCAATGAGAACCGCATCGCAGATCCCGAGTAGATTATTGATGACGTTAATTTTATCGCTGACTTTCGCTCCCCCAAGGATTGCTACGAAGGGTCGAGCAGGGTTTCCAATGGCATCGTTTAGATACTGAATGTCCTTGGCCACAAGATGTCCGACCACTCGAGGCTTCCCTGTCATCGCCTCAGGTACAGCGACCATCGAAGCATCACTACGATGACAGGTACCAAATGCGTCATTGCAGTAGGCATCTGCCATCTCAGCGAGCTTGCCTGCAAATTCAGAGCATCCTTTCTTCTCACCCGGATTGAATCGTAGGTTTTCCAACACAAGAACTTCTCCATCTGCCAACACTTTCGCTTTCGCAGAAGCATCCGCTCCAACCGTATCGCTGGCCATGGCGACATTGCTATCAATGAGTTCGCCCAGTCTTTTGGCGGCAGGAGCGAGGCTGAATTTCTGTTCAAATCCATCGCCAGCGGGACGACCTAGATGACTCATGAGGATCAGTCGGCCACCGCGATCGATCACACTCCGAATACTGGGTAGTGCCATGCGAATCCGGCGGTCATCGGTGATGCTTTGGTTGTCATCGAGCGGGACGTTGAAATCGACCCGCATCAAGACGGTGGAACCAGCGACTTCGATCTGATCAATCGTTTTTTTGGCCATTTGAAATGATGCTCGTCTGAATGATGGTGGGAGCGGAATAGAGGCTGTTTGTTTTGGGTTTTACCGAAGCGACCGTCTGCCGTAGGGGCTCTCGCAAGAGGGGGTAGTTACGGACAATCCAATCGATGTTCTGGAGACAGGCCGTTCCTGGCTTGAGTCGAAATGAAACCTGATCCGCGGATTATCGAAAAACATGGCCGAGTGTCGAGTCCCACCGCCGTCATGCGGACTGAATGTTGCGATTTTCTCAATTCTGCGACGTCGGTTGACCGAAAAATCCATGGTGGCGCTATCCAAATATGAGAAATCCCATGGGGGAGGGCTCCCGCTGTCGGTGGGCCGCTTGGGGGTATTGAGATTGGAAAGGCGCGGCTAGGAGGGGGTTTCGGTGCCGGTGGGGACGAACCGAATGTCAGCAGCGATCGGATCGCGGGGTGCGGTGCCGAGGTGCGCCGTGACCTTGTTAGCCCTATGCGTGTTGACTTCCCCATTTTTAGAAGCGACAGAGCCTCTCCGACTTTTCCGATTCGGTCGCACTCATCCAAGCCCGTACGACCAACGGCAGCAGATCATTGCCGATCTGCCGCTGGATCGGCTCACCGGGGAAGCAAAGCAGCGGATTCTCTCTATCGCGAGTTCACCGACTCTTTACCGTCGCTTGCCGACTCAAGCGATCACCTGCGAGCCCGAAATGTTTCTCTTTTTAGTACGCAAGCCCGAAGTGATGGTCGGCGTCTGGGAACTGATGGGGATTACCAAGGTTCAAGC
>JAYYHM010000031.1:0-6026 GCA_036148415.1 Planctomycetota bacterium | reverse complement strand
GGTTCCGATCAATCAATCTCTTTTTGAATGCCGCCAGAAATATCGAAAGCTGGAACACCTTCTCTTGCTTAACGCTACCTACTGGACGCTTGGTGAACCGACCAAGACCGGGTTGAACTGGACGCAAACGGAAATGGGTCATGCTTGCGAGTGGGAAACGTCGATGATGCTTACCCTTCAGAGCAACCTCGTGGGCGATTACCAGTCCCTACCCGATGTCCCGATGCAGCCCGCTTTCGATATGGCCGAAAGGGCGTGGATCACACAGGAAAGATCGGTTTCGGGATATATTGGCAATCCCAAGGACGCTACGTCAGAGAAGGGGGAATGCTTGTTTGACAACTTCTCTCATGGATTAGTTGAATTGATTAGTAAGATCGATTCGTGGAATGGCACACCTTGGTAGAGGTTCCATACAACCTCGGCCTCCTCTATGCCCTCTCCAACTCAGGGATTTCAACACATTGAACTCTCCAACCCGCGACTAAACGGCTTAACGAATCGAAGGGAACACTGAATTCGATCTCTGGCCCACCATGACTGTAAAATCATCTACAAAAGGTAATCAAAGATGGCGAACCCAAACCAAAGTTTCACACGTCTCACCAATCGAAGGCAGTTTGCGAGCTCCATCGGTCGAGGGTTAGCGCTCACCGCAGCGACATCGATAATGCGTCCTTGCCGCCTCGCTAACGCAATGCAACCTCAGGAGACTGAAAGACAGAGAGATAAAAAGCGCCCGAAAATTGCATTCCTCGGTACCGTGGTAAGAAAGCACTCCCACGCACAGCACTTTCTAGATCGTCACACCATGGGCTATGCATGGGGAAACGGATGGCAGCAACCCCGCATCGACGTTGCATCGGTCTACATTGATCAGTTCCCGGAAGAAGATCTTGGGCGTGATCGGGTAAAACGCCATCGCCTGAACCTCGTTCCAACCATTGAAGATGCATTGACCCTCGGTGGAAGCAGACTCGCAGTGGACGGAGTGGTGATCATCGGCGAGCACGGTGACTACCCAACCAATGAGAAAGGCCAGAAGCGATATCCTCGCTACGACTGGTTTAAACGTGTTGTCAAAGTCTTTGAGCAGAGTGGGCGATCGGTACCGCTTTTTATCGAAAAACATCTGTCCACGGAATGGGATGAGTGCGTGGAAATGGTGGAGGATTCACGGAGGTTAGACTTTCCTTTTCTTGCCGGATCTTCACTCCCTGTGACCCGTCGAATGCCCCCGCTTGACCTGCCCAGCGGAGCAGATTTACAAGAGAGCGTTTGTGTTGCCTACGGCGGGGTCGATAGCTATGACATTCACGCTCTAGAAACTGCCCAGTGCATGTCTGAGCGAAGAAAAGGCGGCGAGACAGGAGTGAAAAGCGTTCATGCCCTTCGTGGCTCAGCATTATGGAATCGCTTGAAGGAAGAAGACTGTATCACCACCCGGAAACTAATTGTCTCCGCGATCACTCGAAGCCACAACCTACCGGTTGAAGGTGGCTTCCCAGTAGAAGTCCCCAACCTAGCCTGGATGGAAAAACAGATGCCCAATACAACGGGCTATGTCATTGAACACACCGACGGTTTGAGAACGACCATGCTGCTGACCGGAATACGAGACTTTAACTATGCTGGAATGATGAAAGACCAATCCATTCTTTCGTGCCAGATGTATCTCCCCATGCCCACCCATGGCTCAACCACAGCAGATTTCTTCAATCCTCTTGCGAGACACATCGAAACCCTGATGCTCGAGCGTCGAACTCCCTACCCGATTGAGCGAACTCTGTTAACATCGGGGATGGTGATCGCGGGCGTCAACAGCTTGCACCAAGGGCAAGTGGTCATGGACACTCCACACCTGAACATTCAATATCAGGCTCAACGAGAGTCGACGTTTTGGGATGTCTGATTGCTAGGATTGTCTGAACTTCAGGAATGTGTGCTCCCAGCGCGATCAGATGCTTACCTGATGATCTTGATTCGCTTCGCAGTCTAATACTTTGGTACATGGAAGTCTAAATTGATCACCGAAGAACAATTCACGGAGGCAGCTTCGCTACTAAGAGGAGGCGAACTAGTTGCTTTCCCTACCGAAACGGTCTACGGACTCGCAGCCAATGCTCTCAACAGCGAAGCGGTCGCGAGAATCTTTGAGGTCAAAGGGCGACCCAGCTTTGATCCTTTAATTGTTCACATCGCCAGTGCAGCAGACCTTCGAACGTGGGTCGAAGAGGTTCCTGAGTCGATTCAAAAAATTGTTGACCAGTTTTGGCCAGGTCCGATTTCTGTCGTCTTACCCAAAAGAGCAACGATTCCAGATATCGTGACCTCCGGTTCGCCGACCGTGGCGATACGATGCCCTGGTCACAGCGCCGCGCGACGGCTCATCAACTTGGCTGGTGTTCCCATTGCAGCGCCGAGCGCCAATCGATTCGGATGCATCAGTCCGACCACTGCACAGCACGTCAGAGACCAGCTCGGCGACGCTGTAACTTGCGTCTTGGACGATGGGCCTTGCCAGGTGGGAGTCGAGTCAACCGTGGTGGGCTACGAGGCTGATCGCGTCACGATCTACCGGCCGGGTGGAATCACTCGCGAAGCGATTGAAGCTCTCGTTGGGAAGACCTTTCTAGCGGGTACCGATGACCAATCGCCAAATTCCCCGGGTCAGCTCACGAAACATTACGCGCCGAGGACGCCTTTGGTGATTTCCTCTGACCCGATCTCGAAGATGCCTGACGAACGAATTGGACTGCTCACACTCTGCGAGACGAGCGAAAAAGATACCGTGTCTCCATATTCCAAGGTTGAATTCCTCTCTTCCGGAGGGTCCCTCACTGAGGCGGCGACCAACCTCTTTGCGGCAATGCGGCGGCTGGATGCAGCCGAGTTGGATCGAATCATCGCGAGACCGGTTCCCGAGTCTGGCCTCGGACTCGCGATCATGGATCGCCTCCGGCGGGCCTCAGCCCGATAAATTTCTCAGCAAAGGCATGCGGCCAGTGAATTTTCGAGGGAATAAATACCGAACAAGCCAGCCTCAGCCGGCAAAAACTCGAAGTTTTGCAGAGCCCTATCTGACCTCTCTCAGCTGGCTTCGACTGAGGAGCAACTCAACACAGCCCCATTTCTGAGCACCTGCCTATTTTGCTAGCAAGTGAGTTGCTAGCAGTATGTGCATCTGCAAGCATAATGCGCAGCAACTTGGACGATTTAGGTGCCTGCTTGCTAATTACCTCAACTACCAAAAAAAGATTAAAGTTTTAAGTGTCTACCCAGAAAGGACTTACGCGAACATTAACCGACTCGTAACGCTTTTTGGCGCAAATTATGCCAAAAAAACCCGCAAGCGGACGCGGGAAGTTCATCTTCGGCACAAATCAGGCGAATCGGCCCGGGCAAAAAGAAGTTGGACCAGCGAGGTGAGAATTCTCATCGATGGAAGTTCTCAGAATTACTGAGACCATTCCGCAGACAGGAACCACCTTACGAGAAGGTAACATCATGAAGTTTAGTTGGGACATGTGCTCCGGCACAATCTGGGCTTTGCTAGCCACGGCGGTCTTAGCCGTCACACTGAGCGGTAATGTAGCCGCACAAGAGGAAGAGGCAGCACCTGCCGCGGAAGTCGAAGAAGCGGCTCCAGCTCCAGCGACTACCGTAGAAGAAGAGGAAGGAGCTTACTCCTCCGAAGAGTACATTGCATCGGAAGGCTATTCTACCTTCACCGTGAACAACCTTTGGATTTGTATTTCCGCCGCTTTGGTGTTCATCATGCACCTCGGATTCACCACGCTGGAGTCGGGACTGACCCAGAAGAAAAATGCGGTGAACATCATCTTCAAAAACGTCTGGATCGTCTGCACGGGCATTCTGCTCTATGCATTCTGGGGATTCAATGCGATGTACCCAGGCGACTTCAATGGTTATTTTGCCACGGGAAGTTGGTTTGGTCAGTCTCTCAACGACACCTCCATGACCACAGAGGCCTACAACGCAGGCTACACTTGGTGGGGTGACTTCATCTTCCAAGCCATGTTTGCTGCTACTGCCGCGACGATCGTATCCGGTGCCGTTGCTGAACGTGTCAAGCTTCCTGTTTTCATGCTTTTCTCGATGATCTTGGTAGGCTTTGCTTATCCGATCAGCGGTAGCTGGAAGTGGGGTGGTGGATGGCTCGATCAAATGGGCTTCTATGACTTTGCTGGCTCCAGCATTGTTCATGCCTTTGGTGGATTCGCAGCACTTGCTTGTGCAATTATCCTTGGCCCAAGAACGGGCAAGTACACCTCTTCAGGTAGCCAGACCATCGCTGGCCACAGCATGCCTTTGGCTGCAATCGGCGTCTTCCTTCTATGGTTGGGCTGGTTCGGGTTCAATGGCGGATCCGCACTCTCAGCTGACCCTAAAGCTGTCTCCTACGTCTTCGTCACCACCAGCCTTGCCGCTTGTGCCGGTGCTGTTGCTTCGATCATCACCTCCTACGTCCTCCTTTCACGACCCGACGTATCGATGGCTCTTAACGGAATCCTCGCCGGTTTGGTCGGCATCACCGCAGGTGCGGACACCGTTGGCGAAGGATCATCCATCGTGATCGGCTTGATCGCAGGTGCACTGGTTGTGGTCTCCATTCTTGCCTTGGACAAATTGAAAATCGACGATCCTGTCGGAGCGGTTTCCGTCCACGGTGTATGTGGCATCTGGGGAACGTTGGCTGTGGGACTTTTCTCCCTCAGTAGCGACCACAGCGTGACGACTCAACTGATCGGTACATTGGCATACGGAGTATTCGGCTTCGTTTTCTCAGCCGTGGTCTTTGGTGCATTCAAAGTAGTCTTTGGTGTACGAGTCAGCGTTGAAGAAGAAACTGTTGGATTGGACATCTCCGAGCACGGAATGGCCGCTTACTCAGCAGACAGCACTGCATCCCCTGCTTAATGGATAGCGGGTTGAAAGTGCACACGCTTGATGCGTAGCAATTTTGATCTCGATAAAGAAAGTTAACGCCACGGATCTCAGGCAGATCACCAACGTGGCGGGGGCAGATAACAGTCGCAGGAAAATGTGAGGGTTGTCAATTTTCTATCGAAGATCTTCTCGGCTCTTGCCTGGGCCAGAAGCACCAGGTTTGGGATAGCGTCCGCCTCGCAGTCTCAGGCCTGGTTTTTTTGTTGCACTCTCTTTCTCTTCTAAAAGAGTGTCACACTTTTCATGCAAAGGAACGGAGCGGCAGGCCGCTACTTCTTAGACTAGGCGAAGATTTCTCGAGCGACCTGTCCGTGGACGTCGGTCAAGCGGAAATCTCTACCGGCATAGCGATATGTCAAACGCTCATGATCGAGGCCAAGCAAGTGCAAAATCGTGGCGTGCCAGTCATGGATATGCATCTTTTTCTCCACAGCTTGGTATCCGTGATCATCGGTTAGCCCATAGCTGAATCCCCCCTTGACGCCTCCGCCCGCCATCCAGGTGGTGTAGCCCTTGTTGTTATGATTGCGCCCATCGCTTCCTTGAGCTGCCGGCGTTCGACCAAACTCGCCGCCCCACAGTACAAGCGTTTCACTCAGCATGTCTCTCTGCTTTAAATCCATCAAAAGGCCGGCGATTGCCTTGTCACATCCCTCCGCTCGAGCTTGATGATCAACACTTAAATTGGTGTGTTGGTCCCAACCCCCGTGAGAGACTTCAATGAATCTCACGCCTGCTTCGGCGAATCGCCGAGCAAGAAGACATTGCTTCCCGAAGTTCTCCGATGGGCCTCCATCGATGCCATAGAGCCTTAAAGTCTGCTCTGATTCATCAGCAACGTCCATGATCTCCGGTATCGCATCTTGCATACGGAATGCTAGCTCATAGGACTCGATTAATCCCTCCACACCAGGTTGATGAACATCCTGCTTTAGCTTTTCTTGATTCAGGGACTGGATGAGATCGATCTGCTTGCGTTGGTCGGTTTTCGATAGCTTAAGATTTCGGATATCCCGAACGGTTCCTTGCGATTGCTGCTGCTGAAAGCCAGCTCC
>JAYYHM010000030.1:0-7070 GCA_036148415.1 Planctomycetota bacterium | reverse complement strand
GAGTTCGCTGCGATTCCCGATCTCGTGGATGCCCCATTCCGTGGCGCAATTCCTGATCCCTTATCACAGCTTGTATCGAATGCGGTTGCTGCTTTAGATGAGTCCTACGATGACTGGGATCAGAGACCCCACGAGTTGATTAGTGCTCACACCTTTGTCGGCAACTTCCTTGGCTCCATCATGCCGACCGGTAATCGTTTTGTGACAGGCCGCGTGATTGATCTCGCTGACCTCAATCTTGATGGTAAAGTCAGTCGTACCGAGGCCAGGCATTTCCTGGAACAACAATTGGGAGTTCGCCTTAGGAATGGACGACCTCTACGGGATGCTACGGGACGGGTAGTGCGATACGACTTATTTGTGCAAGTCGATGTGAATAGGAATGGAAAGGTGGAATGGAATGAGGCTGTGGATGCCTCAGCTTTAGTGCCTGAGTTTGCAGCAAGATTTGACCTCTTGGATCGGAATGGGGATCAAATCATCAATTATGAAGAGCTTTCCGATCCGATTCATGGGATTTATTTTGACCCAATCATCTGGTTCCGCCTCGCTGACGAGAACTTCGATGGGCTTCTTGATCTGGCAGAGTTGCTTCAGGGTCAGTCTACCACTCCGGGTCAGTTGCGGCGAATGTTCCTTCGCGCCTTCGATGATAACCAAGATTCTGCTTTATCGCTCGCTGAGTATCTTGTTTGCCCCCTCGCGAACCGAAATTTCTTATGGCAGGGGGAATTGCTAGACCTCGATGGCGATGAGGTTTTGAGTTACGGCGAGTTTGATTTCGACCAGTCCGACTTCTTTCAACTACAACGAAGATATTACTTTCACCGACTGGATTTAGACTCTAACGGTGTCCTGTCTTCAAACGAGTATGCCTTTTCAATGCCGCGTTCTGCAGCATTGGCAATCGCGGTGAGTCCTTACGAGGAGATTAACATTGCTTGGAGTGATCCGTCTGTCTCAGATGTTGGCGGTTTGAGTTTGCACCCCAACCGTTCAAAACTGCTTTTTCACTCGGCAAAAAGCGGGAGAACTAAGGAGTGGAAAATCCTCCAGTATTCTTTACCGGAGCAGGCATCAAAAGTGATTTGTGCTGGCCGATCACCCTGCTGGTCACCCGAGGGTGACAGGTTTGTCTGTGAGCGGTCTGATCCGGGAAGCAGCATCTGGTTGATGAATGCTGATGGACTCTCTGGACGAAAAATCTCTAAGGGTCATTCACCTTGTTGGTCACCCGATGGGGACTACATCGCTTTCCTCCGAGACCACGGCGTGTGGCTTTATGACTGCAAAGATGAAGAAAGTGTCGCATTGTTTCGGCGTGAGGATCATCGCCATCGAGATGTTGGAAATCAGCTCCTATGGTCACCGGGTGGGCGGGCACTTGCTTTTGTAGCAAGCTCACAGGATCACAGTCAGGTCATTCGTCTCACTCTTAATGACCACACCGGCATCGCTCGGGTTGATTCATGCAGTGCCGAAAATAGACTTCACATTGTCTCATGGGAAAATAAAGAGCGGATCATTCTGACTCGTGAAAGACGGAATGGTGCGGGCCACGATTTGCTAGTGTTTGAGCAAGACAAATCGGAATTCCAATCTCTGGAGATACCTCTTCCAGATCTTGCCAGAGAAAACTCATGGGAACTCGTTTCAGGGATCAAGGGGCCAGATGGAACCTGGTACCTCTCTGTCGTGCAAACAGAAAATTTCAAGACAAGGGGTGATCGCTAATCGACCTTAAATGATTGAGAAATCATCCGCCGAATTCAGCGATGAAAACCTCCCTCTCTCTCTCTGCGGATCTATTTGCAAGCAAATGAGGTCCTTGCGGAGGTATTTACTATCCATTCAACTCCTGCCTCAAATTCTCGCTATCGGCGAATCGTCGGCTTTTGATAGAAACCAGTCGGGGAAATTCTATTTCCGAATGATTGTTTCTCGCATTGATCGTTGAACTGATGTTGGGTGAATACAAAGTAGGCCGTTGTACACAGCAGTGTTACACACTGCAGCGACCACTTCGAAGTGGCGAATGGTACTACTCTGTCGTGGTGGAGGAGGGAGACAATCTGCAGAGACGGGAGTATTCAGCGGAAGCTTGGAGTGACCCTCCGGAGAATGCTGTAGGTTGGTGGAAAAGTCGCATGCCCACTTCTGAAGAGAAGAAAATGGTTTTAGCGCCGACGGAAGTGCTCGTCGATTTACTTCGCCAAATGGAAAACATCCCAGAAAGGGAAAAGAGTCGATACCTTCTTGCATTAATGCTGATGCGGCGACGTGTCTTGAAGGCTGCCAATCCTCCGCAGGAGACTCGAGACCAGCTTAATTGCATGCGGGTTCTTATTGCATCCACCGGCGAGGAGATGGGAATTCTCATCCCGCGAATCACGAGAGAGGAAGCTGATTTGCTCAGAGATGAACTCAATGAGTTGCTGTACTGCGAGGCAGAAGAGGAGATGGATGAACAGGTCAGCTCTTCACAGGATAGCAAGTCAAATCGATCTTTTCTCGGAGGTGACCAGGAATGATGACGGGGCCTCAAAATGGAAAAAGAGTGACCTGGCATTTGCCTTTGATGGGATTGTTTTGTTTCTTCATCTGCGGCGGATCAACATGTTCGAGACAACCGCCTGCATCCTTATTTCCACCACCTCCTCCCGTATTTCAAGTGATGCCTGAGCTCAATGAACTCGCACAGGTAATGAATCGCACCCAATCCATCACACAATTATCAACGAATTCAGCTTCGGTTGAGGTATTGAGCATGCCGGACTTACCGAGGTTGAACGCTACCCTTAATTTACAGAGGGAGAAGGATTTCCGGTTACGCGCAAGCTTGCCGATTGTCTTTGCCGGAATCGATATGGGAAGTAACTCAGAGTCGTTTTGGTTCGAAGTTCCTGAAGGAGTTTCCAAAACGCTTTATTATGCTCGACATGATCAATATGAGCGACAGCTATCACGAGCTATCCTTCCTGTGGATCCGACGTGGATGATGGATGCTTTGGGACTCGTAAGTCTTGACCCCTCAGCGGTGGTTGCAGGACCGATCACAAGAACTGATGGGCGGCTGGAGATCAGGACAACGCAGCGCAAGGCTGATGGTATCTACGAGCGAGTTTGTATCTTAGATCCACAGGCGGGGTATGTGACGGATCAGTTTCTCTACTCTCCTACCGGGGCCTTAATTGCGAGGAGCCACGCTGAGAATCATGGTTATTACTCAGAATACCAGTGTTCGATCCCGCATCGGGTTGAAATTCACCTGACACCAGCTGCGGGTCCTCCCCTCTCCATGAAGATTGAAGTAGGTTCCTACGCCGTAAATCAATTACTCAGCGGTGATCCCAATCTATTTACCATGCCTGCGTCTGCCCCACAGAAAGTCGATCTAACAACATTGTCGGGTAGCTTAGAGCGACAAAATGTCTCCACAGCATTTCAACAGCCAGCGGAATATAGCGCTGGTCTGGGAAATCTTCAGCCTTTAAGGGGACTGCGATACTAAAATCGTGGGTGTTCGGCAGGCTCAATTCGATGGTGTCTGCAGCATCTTGAGATCGCTTTGTACCATCACGTTTACAATTTGCTCTAAAGAATAGTTTGCTTTCCACCCAAGTCGTTCTTGGGCTTTGGTCGGGTCCCCAACCAATCGACTCACTTCTGCGGGTCTACGATAGCGATCATCTTGTTTGACGAACGCACGCCAGTCTAACTCCACCGCCCGAAATGCGGTATCGAGAAAGTCTTCAATGCTATGAGATGTACCGGTGGAAAGTACATAATCATCGGCCTGTTCATGTTGCATCATAAGCCACATCGCTTCGACATACTCGGGTGCGTAGCCCCAGTCACGCTGAGCGTCGAGCGAACCAAGCACCAATTCATCCTGTAGGCCCAGAGAAATGGCTGCCGCTCCAAGGGTGATTTTGCGCGTGATAAACGATTCACCTCGACGCGGTGACTCGTGGTTGTAGCAGATGGCATTGCAGGCGAAGAGTCCGAAGGATTCACGATAGAGTATGACCATTTGAGTGGCAAAATTCTTGGCAATTCCATAAGGAGTCACAGGACGACATTCAGTACTTTCATTTTGCGGCGCGGTGGATGGCCTGCCAAAGATCTCAGAACTGCTGATGTGTAATAGCTTGGGCTGCTTGGGCAAATCTCGAAGGATCTCTAAGAACTTGAGCGTTCCCATTGCAGTAAATTGGCAGGTTGTTTCAGGTATCTCGAAACTCAGACCCACATGACTTTGCCCTGCAAGGTGATAGACTTCATCTGGTGCCGCAGAAGTGAGAATTCGACGAATGGTAGTGGTGTCATCAAGGTCGGCATAGTGGAGAAATAGACTTTTCTCGTAGATGGCTTTGTCTCGAAAAAGAGATTCGAGACGAGTCCTGCTGATACTACTGGACCTCCGGACTAGTCCATGAACTTCGTAGCCCTTGTCCAGCAGCAACTCGCTGAGGTAAGAACCATCTTGACCGGTGATGCCGGTGATGAGTGCAATAGGCAAAGGATGCGTTCCCGTGTGAGCGGATGTCCATGTAATCTTCATGACACTGCGTTGAGGGTGTCACGTAGGTGAACATCATCTTGATGGTTCAGGTCTGAATTGCAAGTCTTGTGTCGTTTTTGACGCAGCTGCTCCGGAGAGATTATGCAACAGCCTCCAACTGGCAATCTTCCAGCTTAGCGCTAACACCCTGTTCCATGAATCGTACCGACACAAGAAGACGCGTCTCGTTTTCACGTCTCAGCACCATGCCCTCGTAACCCGCAAAGGGACCGTTCTTGATGCGAACTTTTTGCCCCACTTGAATCTGACTCTCAATCGAGAGTGGCACTCCCATCTGAATGAGGTCAAAGATTTGCCTAAGATCCTCAACAAACTCATTTGTATTGGCCACCTCTGTGGCTTTCATCACGCATCCGGTGCAGACCGCTTTGTAGCGATCCATCTCTTCCCCGCAGAGAAAGACGTAGTTACTGAAAAGAGGAACGTAGCTTGTGCGAATACGGCCGGATGGAGAACGTTTCCGGTTTTCGATTTGAGGACCGTAGTGAGACAAATTCAGTTTTCTCAGATGTCGCATCAATTGCTTTTCCTGCCTGCTCTTGGTGTAGAGTAGCCACCACGGCCGGTCAGCGACGTTCGGAGAATCGAATAGGTTTTCCGGGAAGCCATCTGGTTCAGCTGCGAGGATCGGCATAACTAGTCTCAAAACCCGAACAAAAACGGTCTCTTTCGTTTGCGGGATTGAGGACTCCGTTCTTCCTGCCCCGCACTATGGATTTCGGCAGATCCCGGATGTGCTCTTCGGTGAAAACCTGAGAAATCCCCCCAGATGGTGATGTGTAATGCAAGCATTCCTGGGGCCTTTGCCGTCGTGCCGACGCCTTTGTCGCGGGTTGCAGTCAGGCAAACGTGGGGTAAAAGCACAGGTTTGTCGATCCGTTTACCGAGATGGAGCTTGCCCAAGTGCCTTTTTTCGGACACAAGTCACTCTCGTGGAGCAGCGTTACTGGAGTCCCTTCAACAGGAATTTTCATTACAATCCGCAATTCCGGAACTTTCGGCTAAATCCGATCATTCCTTACGGCGATAACTAGGAGTGTAGGATTCTACAGCGGCATGGATATTGCGCCGGCGGTGCATTTCCTGCCGTCCGTTAGTGCCGAGGGATATGACATGGAAAGTTGTCCAAATCTGCAAATCAAAGGCTCAAATTCGAACGGTGAGTGCTTTTCACGAAGACGCTACGCATCGCTTCGGCTGATTCTATCGATACTCCCTTTGATCACCTTGGTCAGCTCCACCGGTTGCACTCTGATCAGTTCTAGTGTTCAAGTTGCAGTCAAGGATGTTCACACTTGGGTCGATGACTCCATGTCCAACTACCGGGATCGTACACTCGCGGAGAAAGCGTGGATTCGAATTCGGCCGGAGTATCGAGTACATCATTACAAGAGTGATCTAAAGAAAGGTTTCCTCGCAGGTTATCGCGCGGTTGCGAGTGGCGGCAACGGATGCACGCCGCCTATTGCGCCTTCAGACTATTGGGGTTGGAAATACCAATCACCCTACGGACAGGCCGCGGTGAGAGCATGGTTCCAAGGGTACCCGCTAGGTGCAAAGGCTGCCGATCAGGATGGAGTTGGGCATTGGAGTCGCGTGCAATTGAACATTCGTGAGCCACAGCCCTATCAGGCTGTAGGTGAAGCGAGTCAAGATTTGAAATCGATGCTAGAGGAACTTCCTCAGCGGCCACCCACCGTGCTTGAGCTCAACGAATCTGCTCCACAGACAGAGTCCACTTCGGAGGCATTGACTGCACCCACCTCTGAGGACACTGCCGCAATCCCATCCTCCTCCGATTTACCGAACACCCCACTGGGTCGCATTGAGCAGCAATCAGGAGATTCCGAGAGTGGATTCACCATGACTGCGGATTTTGCTTCACCACTTGGGGATACCGTGGGATCGATCAAAATGGCGAAGCCAGCGAGTGATCCAACGAGCGATCTTTGGGGAGATGCGAATTCGGCAGTGAAACTTGGGATGACTGGGCCGGAAAGTGTTGATGGGATCATTGAATCTCCGCAAAGCTACGATGATTGGCTTCGCTCACAGGGTGGAGATTCAACAACTGATGGTGAAGCCCAAGGTGCGATCGAATTCCAGCTACATTCCAGAAGCGATGAATTACCCTTCACGCTTGAATAGTAGCCGCCTTGAGGAAGGGCACGAGATATCCAGTTGCATTTGACTTACAGGAAAAAGGTTTCAGGGATGAAACAGGTGCACGACGATAAAAAAAATTACGTTGATTCATGGCCAGCGAAACCAGCTTGCATGCTTAATTGCTCGCAGCCGTTTTTGAAAATCGCGCTAGCTTACTTGATCTGTACCGTATTCAGTGGTTGTGCCGCGTTGACTCAGCCCATTGATGGAGTCCCAGCGAAGAAACTTCCAGCGGATTTCTTTCCAGAGCCGAAAAACGATTTGATTCCGGTGGATATCTCTTTGCTGTCCATCGAACCACCTCGCGATTAACAGCTGG
>JAYYHM010000029.1:0-2976 GCA_036148415.1 Planctomycetota bacterium | reverse complement strand
AGTGATGGTTTGATCAGCATAGGCCGCGAAGATATATCGATGGTCAGCGCTAACTCCAGTCTTTCCTTCCACCAGTGGTGCTTTGGAGTCACGGTTTAATGGTATGGATTCCCCTGTTTTTCCGTTCCAAAATAAAAGCTGCCGAGTCTGAATATCATCCAAGAGAATACGCACATTGTCGGCATCTCGCGAAAGCACGAAGTAGGGTCGATTGAAGCGATTACTAACTTGCATGACAGGGGTCACCGCCTCACCCGTCTCAGTGCTTAAACCCACAATGCTGCCACCCTGCTCAGGTAACGAGATAAAGAGAAGATCACTCGACGCAGTGAACTCAGGCCAATCCGAAGGCTGACCTCCATTGATCGGCGCGATCCTTGAGCCATCTGTAGCATCCCAGATAAAACCACCAAGGTCATCAGCAAGCGTCCACGCTAAGCTCTTACTATCATCCAAACCCCAATACCGGAATGGTTGATCCTGCTCGAGCGTTTTTTCATCTTCGATTGGGAAATTATTGCTAGAAAGTAATGAAACGATCTGGGCAGCGGCCTGCCAGTAGTTCGGATCGGTCCTTAGCGAGCGGGCGAGATACGCCAATGCAAGGTCCTTTTTCTCATTTGCAAGCTGTTCATGTGCGGTAACAAACTGTGAGCGTGTGAGAGTCTCGTTCAATTTTATCGCAGCATTTTCGGCTTCTACCTGTGCGGATTCTGCGAGCTCCTGTGACTTGATCGCGCTTCGAGCGTTCTCCTCAGCCTCAACCATTGCTTTTTCCGCGACCTCAGCGTTCTGCTCTGCGAGACCGCGTTGACGTATCGACTCTCGCTGGGCACTCACTGCAAACAAGAACGCGATCAGTGCAACCACCGCAACCGCGGCAACACCGGTTGAGAGAATTTTCAAACGCTTCGCAGCTCGCTGTTGACTCTCTGCTCTTTCCGCCTCTGCAGCAGCCAATGCTTGAGCCTGCTCGAGCTCACGTTGCCTAGCTGCTTCCCTTTCGCGTTCAGCAGCCAATGCCGACTCTTCACTATCCGTGAGGAAAACCATCGCTTGCTCAAAGCCGCTCGCATAGCGCAAAGCCCATTTTGAGGTGGGAGCTTCCGACTCACGCCAAGACAAGGCGATTTGGAGATCCGGATCGCGATATAAGCCGGCCCGCCCTTGTCCATGTAGCTCAGCAGTCTCAGTCAGTCGACGATAGATTCGAGCGGATTGTGCTTCATCATCAACCCACTCTTTCAGTCGTACCCAAACTCTCATGAGACTTTCATGAGAAATATCTACCACTGTTTCAGGTGACAGAGGGACCTCAGTCGGTGGCATGAGAAAAGTCACCCCTGGGTGTCGAAAAGCATCCACCACCTCAACGACCTGCTCCAATTCCGCATCCGCGATTTCGGTCAGCAAATCGAGTCTAGTCGGACGACGAATGCCCCGATTATCAACACCACGCTCCGTGATCGACTTGAATACAGACTTTGCAACGACTTGAATCTGATCATTAAACTGACCGAAAACTTCATCTGCGTGACGGGACAACGCCTGTTCCATTCCACCCACACTCTGATAGTGTGAGAGGTCGAGGCCATCACCACCCGCTCCCTCTTCCTTCCATTTATCGAATGTACGCATTAGGGCGTGCTGAAGAACAGGGAGTTGATCCTGCTCGGTACCAAGACTATTGAGAAGCTCTTGAACCAACGCGAAGGATATCTGTCCACCACCCACTTTAATGGGACCTTCAATACAGGAGCGAATCTGGTCTCGACTTAGACGCGGAATCAGATACTCACCTTCGTTTACCGCCTCCGCAAGACCTCGAAATTCGGTGCAATCCCCCAAGTAGTCCGAACGCATCGTGATGATCACGAAGATTGGGATGTCACGTTGAGCTCCCGCCTCGAGAAGCAGATTTATGAAGCTAACCGCCTGCTCCTGATTGGCCGCTCCACTGCGTTGAAATCGAAAGATTTCTTCGAATTGATCGATGAGAACAAGCACATTGGTGTCGGGCTCAATCTCCGATTGCCGGATGGCTTCTACGAGTCCGAGGCCACTGTGAGTCAGTGTCGCCAGCAGTTCACCAATAACTCTTGGGTCTTCAGGATCTTCCATCGATGCTTCAGCAACCGCTTCCGCAAGATGGGTCAAGGGCGCTCCGCCAGGTCGGAGAACCAGAGTCTCCCAGTCGGATCCCACCTCTTTCATCATGCCGCCCTGCAACTCGGGCAGAAGTCCTGCACGAACAAGGGAAGATTTCCCGCTACCGGAACTACCGGTGACCGCGATGAATCGCTGATTGCGAAGCAGTGTTACCAATTCAGCAACCTGCTGCTCACGACCAAAGAAGAGGTAATCTTCCTCTTCACTAAATGGCCTTAAACCAGGGAATGGATTAAAAATGTTCGAATTAGATTGAGACATAAATTTCGGATGTCGGCATCATGGCCAACGATGAAGTCATGGTGAAAATCAACTAACGACTGGCTTGAATTGCCTTCACAAACTCTTGCAAAACATCACCATTAAATGGGTCGGACCCATGTATCACGCTCGCTGTATGACTGCGGAAACGTTCCTTACGGCGGTCAATGGGCGGAGCAACGTAGACGGCTTGAAGAGACAGATCGCTCGTTCTGCCATAACCTTTCGCCTTCATCAGATTGCGGACTTTAATATCCACCCAAGAGTGTCTTGCGGAACCGTAGTAGATCAAGACAGCATCCGCATCCACGATGTTCTCTCGGTGTATTTCTGCTGCCTCCTCTTCCTCCGCACCAAACGCGGGCAGAGATACCTCCAATCCCTGATCGAAAAGAAAGTCGTCAATGCACTCAACTTCTTTCTCATCTCGCTCATCACAGATGAGATAGACTCGTAACGGACTGTTCTCTCCACCGACGTCTGTTTTACTCGGAGCTTTGGAGACCTTGGGGGCCAGTCGATCGAGAACGAAAGCTTTCAGTCCGG
>JAYYHM010000028.1:0-8636 GCA_036148415.1 Planctomycetota bacterium | reverse complement strand
CAAATCGTGCATTGTCGTATGTTCTTGGAGCGATAAGATGTTTCGTCGCTTTGACAGTTTTCTAAGAGAGAGGATTTGATGCATAACCCCATATCAAGGCGTGCGATGCTACAAGCATCAGGAGTGAGCCTTTCGTTACCTCTCTTGGAAGCGATGAACCCAGCGATTGGAGCTGAGCCTCCCAAGCAACCCAAGCGCATGGTTCTCATCTGTAGCACGCTCGGATTTCTTCCGGGATCCCTCTTCCCAAGGACTTCCGGAGCTAACTATGAACTCACAGAATACTTGAAAATCCTTCAGCAACACCAAGGTGACTTCACGCTCTTCTCCGGGCTTTCCCATCCTGATCAAACCGGTAAGGAGCCTCATGATACAGAGATGACTTTTTTGACCGCTGCCGCCAACCCTGGCTTGGGAGGCTTCAAGAACACGGTTTCGGTCGATCAGGTAGCCGCGATGCACCTCGGTCATACCACGAGGTTCTCGTCGATGACGATGGGAAGCAATACAAAAGAAAGTCAGTCCTACGATAGTAATGGCGTCATGCTGCCGGCAGATTGTCGCCCCTCTGAAATTTTTTCGAAGTTATTTTTATCCGGAACTCAGCGAGCTCAAAAAAGACAGAGACAACAACTGGTTGAAGGACGGAGCATACTCGATGCCGTAGGCGACCAAACTAAAGCATTGAATCTTCGCATTAGCGGTGGAGATCGAAAACAGCTCACGGAGTATTACGAAGCGATCAGGTCAGCGGAAAAGGATCTCCGTGCCTCCGATCAATGGCTAGATCGTCCAAAGCCTACCGTGGACATGGATATTCCCGCGGATACGTTGGACCCCTCAGAATTGATAGGAAAAATCAACGGACTACTCAACTTGATTCCTTTGATACTCCAAACCGACTCCACACGCGTTATCAGCCTAATGATCCAAGATCATCAAGCCGTGCCCAATATGCCGGGTGTCCAATCCGGCCACCACCCACTGTCCCATCATGGTGGAGACCCGACTAAAATTTCACAGTTGAAGATTATTGAGTCTGGGATCCTGTCAGCTTTCACTGATTTTCTGACAAAACTCGGTCATAAAACAGAACAGGGCTCGCGCTTACTTGATCAGACTGCCGTGCTTTTCGGAAGTAACCTTGGTAGCGCGAACGCTCATGATCCCAGGAACTTGCCGATCCTTGTTGCGGGTGGCGGATACAAACACGGACGCTACGTTGCTCATGACCAAAATGATAACACCCCCCTTTGCAATCTGTTCGTCACACTACTGCAGCGGATGGGTATCGAAACCGATCAATTTGCTACAAGTAACGGTGCTTTGGAAATCATTTAACTCGACGACCCGTCGAGTTAAATTTCGGCATGACCATGGCATATTGAAACGATAAAAAGAATTTCTTCGAGAAGAATTCAGCCGACCAAGGATATCCTATGAAATCTTCGCTCTTCACCAAGACACTCATTCTCTGCTTTCTTTCTGCTCCTACACTCAACGCCCTAGATAACTGGGGCCAGTGGAGGGGACCGATGAATAGTGGAGTTGCCGAATCGAGTCATCCACCTGTGAAGTGGAGTGAAACGGAAAACATCAAATGGAAGATTCCGATTGAAGGAAACGGCACCTCAACACCCATCGTTTGGGAAGACAAAGTATTTGTCCTCACAGCGGTGAAAACGGACCAGAAAGACATCTCCATTCCAGACCCGAAGGACCAACCTAAAACCAATTTCTTTGACATTAAACGCCCCAACGCAGTACACGAATTCTTGGTCCTGTGTTTCGATCGGAACACGGGAACTGAACTATGGAGAGACATCGCCACAAAGAAAATTCCCCACGAAGGAGCCCACAACGATAATGATTTTGCATCCGCCTCGCCGACTACCGATGGAAAGCGATTATTCTGCTGGTTTGGTTCCGCCGGTTTATTCTGCTATGACCTGAAAGGAAATAAAATTTGGGAACGCAATCTCGGAGAAGCCAACGTTGGCTCGAGCCTAGGTGAAGGCTGCTCACCAGTTCTTTACGAGGATAAACTCGTTGTCGTTCGTGACCACTCGGGCAAGGGCTCAATCGAAGTCCTTGAAGCAGCAACCGGTAAGACAGCGTGGCTTCGTGAACGTGATGAAGATAATGCTTGGGCCACACCGCTTGTCGTCAAACATAGTGGACGAGTTCAGATCATCACCAACGCCAGTGATTTTGTTCGAAGCTACGATTTAAATTCCGGCGAAATCATCTGGCAATGCAGTGGATTGACGGGGAATTGCACACCGTGCCCACAGGTTGAAGGGGATCACGTGATCTGCATGAGTGGCTATCAGGGATATGCCGCGATGGCGATACCTCTCTCTGAAACTGGAGATTTATCCAATTCAGAGAAAATTCGCTGGTCGCTTGACCGGGGTACACCTTATGTACCGTCATCACTGCTTTACAAAGGGCAGCTCTATTTCAATCAATCCAATCAAGCCATTCTCAGATGCGTCGATGCAAAGACAGGTGAACTTATTTTCGGACCAGAGCGAATTAATGGCATCTCGAATCTGTATTCATCGCCAGTCGCAGCCGGCGGTCATATCTATTTGGTGGGCAGAGGAGGCAACACGGTGGTTCTGAATCATGCTACAAGCTATGAGCCGGTTGCTACCAACTACCTTGATGAGCGATTTGATGCGTCGCCCGCAATCGCTGGCGACCAGCTGTTTCTTCGAGGAGCGAAACACCTGTACTGCATCGCCAATGAGTGAGCTCATCCAGGAATGACCTTCACCAACTCCCAGAGCTACCAACAACCCGAGCTAAGGTAGCCATCTATTTTTCGAGAGAAAAACAGCGTAAGTGTTTGTCATTGCGTAGATAAACACTCCGGTTCGCGAACGCGGGGTGCGACCAAACCACCTCCCGACCACCAATGTTGTGCGTAGGATCGATCAGATGGGCTCGGCTCACTTCTTCGTAACCCTTGGGAGAAAGCTTGGCGATGATTAAATCACCGAGATCGTTCGCGATAAAGAATCGGTCACCTTGAGGAATAGTGAAAGCAGTTCCCCAACTTGCAGGTCTTTTGCCGGTGGTTGGCTGGTAGGTTTCCCAACGATGTTCACCATCAAGAAGACTGGCACAGGTATAGCGACCATCGGGACCACACCCGTAGATATGATCGGACGTTAGCCACGGAGCGTTCATGACACCGCCAACTCCGCTCTTCGCTGCCCCGGACCAAATCACTTCAGCGTGATGATCTTTGGTAATTTCCACCAGGTGACTCTGCCTATTAAAACTCATCACAAACAGTCGGTTACCTATAATTCGAGGCATGCCAATGGTCATGGCGAACGTTGCCTGGATTGGCACTTGCCAACGGATTTCTCCTGTCGCGGGATTCAAACCCACCAAAGCATCACTGTGCCAGATCACCAAGTGGCGTTGCTCATGAATTTCATAAATTACGGGCGGGCAATAACCCGACTGGCGAGCATCAAGATTCCTCCAGATCTCCTCCCCAGAATACTTGTCAAAGGCAACCACGGTTGATCCCTCGCCACCGACGACACAGATGAGCTGATCACCATCCACCAGCGGGTGAGCAGAAGCACCCCATTCGGTCACCTGCCAACCGAAATCCTCAACAAATTCTTTTGACCATAGTGGCCGACCGGTCTCCACGTCCAAGCAGAATAAATTCCCTTCCGCTCCCAACGTGTAGACTCGATCCCCGTCAACGGTGGGTGTCACCCGAGGTCCTATCGCGTAGAGTGCAACCGTGGAATAAGGACAATCATACTCGTGGGTCCAAAGCTGCTTTCCATCTTCCTCGCGAAAACAAACGACTCGCTCCCGCCCAGTAATCTTTCGACGAAGAAAGTTGCGATTGCGTGGTGGGTTTCCGTCATGCAAGTCAGGTGATTGTTCCAAACAACCGCTCGCAATACGATCCATCACGATCACTTTGCCGTTCGCCACGGCTGGACCCGAGTATCCACCTCCCACGGCTACTTCCCATCTCATCTCCGGACCCCCGGTCGGAAACTCCTCAATGATGTTGTCTTCACGCCACACACCATCCCTCATCGGCCCCAACCACTGTGGCCAGTCATCCGCTGATGCACTGGAGATACAACCGGAGCATCCGACCAGCAACAAGCAAGCAAAGATTAGAGTCGGTCTGCGAGTCTGCAGTTTCATCACGGATCTCACGGTCTTAGGTGCATGAATTAGAAAGCAAGGGTGCAACACGGATAACCTTTTCGGCAATTCGATTTTCTCCATGACGTACCTCAGGTGATCATCTTACCCATCCAACGCGAACAATACCAAGGTACCCAAAGTCACTGTCAGCGCAATCAGCAAGCTGAAGCTGGCTACCCAAAAAGGCTGCGTCAGTCGACCGACGATTCATTACATATCCGATCAAGCTCAAGCCAAAGCCGATAAACGGCATCCAACACATGAGCAGAGAGAAGAAAGCAAGAACCCTACCCACTAGATGGGAAGAGCCACCGACTTCCTCCGTAAAATCTCGAATTTGATTCTGTGTATTCTTCTGTTCAGGCTTTGGGTCAAGAAGCATGACGAGGATACCAGCAAAGCCACCAAGAGCAGCACCTCCAATAATGGCGGTAAGCTGAGGTAAGCCGCCTAGTGCAAACGGATTCTGTATTCCGCAATAGGCCCCAACTACTAAACCTATAAATGGTCCCATCCATCTTGAAAAAAACCGGTTGTGGAATCGCTTGAGTAGCATTGTTTTTAGTATCTTGACCCATCACGTAGTACGACACGCCCCTCAGCACCTTGGGTTCGTGCCTCGAGAACTTAAAATCGTATTCCAGAAACCAGAGAGTATTGAGCTTCAAGCTCCTACCGAGATTCGACATCCAATCCACTTCTCTGCATAGTATAAACCTACAGCGTTCGCACCCGCTGCATACACCCTTAACGATCTAATCAGAAATTATGTTCGACGTCCTTAAACCTCAGTTGGGCAAGACTCTGTCAGTTTTGATCTCCCTTGCTCTGTTAGCCAACGCGTCAGCAAGCGACCCGCGCTTCGAACAGCTCGGCGAATCCATTCAGAAGCTCTGCGATCAACACGACGGGACGGTCGCAATCGGGATCGAATTCATTGAGTCAGGGCACACTATTTTCATCAACGAGGATCAAGTCATGCCAACCGCAAGCTTGATCAAACTCGCAGTCATGCACGAAGCCTACGATCAGGCAAACTCAGATACCCTCGATTTGAGTAAGAAAATCACGCTCAAGAAAGAAGATAAAGTTCCCGGCTCTGGAATTCTAAGCAACCACTTCTCAGAGGGCCTCACTCTAAGTCTTCACGATGCGATCCATCTGATGATCACCTATTCAGACAACACAGCAACTAACCTTGTGCTCGACCAAGTAGGACTACAACAGGTTTGTGATGGAATGGCAAAAATGGGTCTCCCGGAAACCAGGATCAATGCCAAAGTTTATCGAGGCAGTTCGACTTCAATTTCACCGGAAAGAAGTGAACTTTACGGACTCGGGAGCACGACCGCCAAAGAAACGCTCAGCCTGTTGAAGCAAATTTATCAAAAGAACGCGGTTTCCAAATCCGCATCCGAAGCCATGCTGAGTCATTTATTCACCTGTGACGACGACACAAAATTAGCAGCAGGATTTCCCGCGGGAACTCGCTTTGCCCACAAAACCGGCGCGATCTCCCACGCGCGTTGCGATGCAGGAATCGTCGAAGTTGCTGGCGAAAGTATCGTCTTGGTAGTCCTGACCGCAAATAATAGTGATCAATCTTGGACAAATTCAAATCAAGCTCTAGAGCTGTGCAAGGGTATCGGAAAATTGGTCTACTCCCACGCAGCATCTCAAACTTCCAAAAGCACTGCAGATTCCAAGGAGGAAGCAAAGAAGCTAAGCATCGGATCATTCGGACGCTTGGTTGAAGATCTACAACGTACCCTCAATGCAAAGTTGGAGCCGTCAGCGAGTCTCTCGGTGGATGGAGACTTCGGTCCCGCGACTCGAGCAGCGGTTATCCGCTTTCAAGAAGCGAAAGGCCTGAAAGCGGATGGTATTTTTGATCAAGATGACTGGAAAGCGTTAGGCACACTGATCACAGAGGACGAACCTGCTCCCGAACCCTCCATTGCCAATCGGCAAGAACTACCCTCAACTCCTGTTGACTCGCTAGAGGGTCCGCCGTTCGTGACCGCTAAGGCGTGGGCCATCGCCAATCTCGAGGATGGAACGATCCTCTTTGAATCCAATCTGAACGAGAAACTTGACATCGCTAGTACCACCAAGATCATGACGGCATATTTAGTTCTTGAATTAGCGGAGAAAAATCCCTCGGTTTTATCTGAACAGATCCTCTTCTCGGAGAAAGCAGATCAAACACGAGGTTCCACTTGTGGTATTCGAGCTGGCGAGATTGTATCGGTTGAGGAATTACTTTTCGGTCTACTGCTTCCCTCGGGTAACGACGCAGCGATTGCACTGGCAGAGCACTTTGGCAGCCGACTTGTGAAAAGAAACGTCGAACAGGAGAGCGATGAACTTTTTGTCATTGCGATGAACGAGAAAGCGCAGAGCTTGGGAATGACTCAAACCCATTTTCGCAATCCGCATGGCCTGACCGAGTCGGGTCACCTATCCTCAGCAAACGATCTGGTCAAACTTACCTGTGCGGCGATGCACTTCGACTCATTTCGTCGCTATGTCAATACTCGGCAACACGGTTGCAGGCTCGACTCCAAGTCAGGTTACCGTCGTAACGTTCTCTGGAGGAATACCAATCAACTTCTCGAAATCGATGGCTACACCGGTGTCAAAACAGGAACGACCACTGCGGCCGGTGCCTGCCTTGTGTCAGCGTGCAAGCGCGATGAGCAAGAAATCATACTGGTCCTACTTGGGAGCAGCTCATCACGAGGCCGCTACGCCGACAGCAGAAATCTTTATCGATGGACTTGGAACGAACTTTTAAAGCCATGAAGCCTCTTTTCAGGGGGCCTTATCAATGCAGTCATTCGCCTGTTACGATCCAGCAAACCGTGTTTGTAAAGGATGACGATGAATTCCGCGGTGTCAGATTGCATCCTTAACTTTTCAGAGCGGACCTGAGTCTTTCACCCAATCTCACTAAAAATCTACAAACATGCAACTTCCATTGCCAATATTCGCTCTATCCATTGCCTCGATCATTAGCTTGGTCGGCCCTCAGGTTACTTTCGGAGAAAATGAGGGACGCCAACGAATTTCTTTTTCAAAAAAGGCTCTCCTCGCAGGAAAATCGATCATTGGGAAAGGCAAGCAACCCATCGCTGGCAGGGGTGAATTTGATACTCATTTCCAATTCATTTACGCGGGCGCAATCACTAACTTGACGCCAGGGAGCGAGGCTTCGGTCTGGCTTCCCGTCGCCAGTGACTCCGATGATCAAGTCATTCAACGCCGCCGCATCCAACTTCCTGCTGAATTCAATATCGACCGTGACGACGTCTTTGGTAATCAGATGGTGCATTTTAAAGGCACTGCTAACGAGGCTGGTGAAATCCCGTTCGAGATCTCGTATCGATTCCACCGGAAAGCTCTCCCAGCCAAATCAGAGAATCCGGTTTCGCAAGCTTCAAAAGAATTATTCCTCAATGGGTCCTCGGTCGTTCCCATCGATCGTAATCTTTCCAAACAGGTTCTTGGTGAGAAGAACTTATCTTCGGATACGATGATTGCGGGAAGGATGATCTACGACGCGGTTAACCAGCGAATGAGGTACGACAAACCGGAAGGCCAGTCATGGGGAAGGGGAGATAGTGTTTGGGCGTGTGATAATGGCTTTGGTAATTGCACCGACTTCCACAGCCTCTTTATTTCCATCTGTCGAGAACAGCAAATTCCAGCGAAATTTGAGATTGGCTTCCCGATTGAGCTCAATGATAAATCGGGATCGATTGGTGGCTACCACTGCTGGGCGAAATTTGCCGTTGCTGATCGCTGGATTCCGGTTGATATTTCTGAAGCGAGCAAAACGCCCGAACAAAGCGAATTCTTTTTTGGCAACCTTCCTGCCGACCGCATTACCTTCTCGATGGGCCGCGATCTTATTCTTTCACCGGCACAGCAAGGGGAACCTGTAAATTTCCTGGTTTATCCCTACGTGGAGGTTGACGGCGAGATGCACACGGACTTCCGCAAGGATTTCCGATTCAAGCGTTTAGATTAAATAGACTGGCAATCAAGTCAGTGTTCTCACCTGAGGAACTGGGCCGGTGAGCCATTCAATACAACGCGGAGGGGACAACTCGAGTTTTTTAGGTCCCCGCCTGAAACCAACTACGATCCGGTGGGGAATTTTATGGTATCCTCCGCAGCGTAGAGGTTGGTTGGCTAGTCGTTGGTATGACGTGCTTTGAGGTGTCATGCAGGCCTCCCCACTACCTAGTTTCATTCCTCCCTTGATGAAGCTCCTGAACCCAAGTCAGTCCTGAACGAAGAGGTAAGGATCGATGCAACTCCACTGCTTCGGAACCGCTGGCTATCATCCCAACGAAGGTCGACATACATCAGCTTATTTCCTTCCAGAATCCAACATCGCACTCGATGCGGGAAGTGGGTTCTTCCGACTT
>JAYYHM010000027.1:0-2522 GCA_036148415.1 Planctomycetota bacterium | reverse complement strand
ATGTGACGCATACGCGTCCACGAGATAACGGGTAAAGTGAGCCGGCTAAAGAAGAACACCGGAATATCAAAATGATAACATAATGATATCACTTTTCCACTCGCTTTTGGTTCGATTCCAATAAAAAAGGCGTCGCAATTTCGCCCTTGCATTCCCAGCAGGGAACCCAAGATGCCAGAACCGACGCCATCGAATCGAGCTAAAATACCTAGGCTAGTCGATAAAACTCCTTCCAGCCCTTACGCGGCTCATTACCCGTCAGCAACTGATTGGCTCGTTGGTGATTGGTAATCTGCTTGGTCTCGCGATCAAAATCCAAGTTGACTCCAAGGCGCTGCGCGATGCATCCGAGCATAAAGACCTGCGTGAGCTTCCCGGAGATTGCAAACCGCGAATTACACTCGGGATCGATACCTGCAGCCGCCTTCAAAAAGTTATCCATGTGACTTGTGGAGGTCTTGCTAACCGACGGGCCGGGCAGATTCGCGGTCACTTCTTTCTGCTTTGACCCGCCAACAATCTTTAACTTTGCGCTGTGAGTCCCACCGACGAAAGTCAGGTCATCGCTATAAATTGCTTTGCCGCAACTCCCCAACTTTACCCCTTCTTCCGTGGGTGGCCGGTTACGCACACCGTCATACCAGTTGATCGTCATCTCTGGCATGTCGGGACCGCGTTCCGCAAAATCAAAAGCAATCGTTGTACCGTGCGGATAGATAAAATCATTTGGCTTCTCGATTTTCTCAGCACGAATGGTGTGGGGAAGATCCAGATTCAAGAAGCGATGAATGGTATCGAGAGTGTGTGGCCCCCAATCACCAAAAGCACCGTTACCATAGTCATACCAACCTCTCCAGTTCCCCGGATCATACTTGGAATTATAGGCATGCATTGGAGCGGTACCGGTCCAGGCATCCCAGTTCATCCCCTCGGGCATCTTCTGGGCTTCAGGAAAAGCGTTCACATCACCCCAAGGATGCCAGCGACGACCATTATTCATACAGGCGTCAACACGACGAACATTCTTGATGACTCCTTCATCGACCCAAGATTCGAACTGTAAACGCTGCTCACTGGAGTGCCCTTGGTTACCCATCTGACATTGAACGCCGTATTTTTTCTCGGCAGCCATCAATAATTCACACTCCTCGAAAGTATGAGCGAGCGGCTTCTCCACGTAGACGTGAATCCCCATCGACATCGCAAGCATCGCGATTGGGAAGTGCGAGTGATCTGGTGTTCCAATCGTGCAAGCATCGATTTTGTCACCTAGTTCCTCAAACATCTTGCGAAAATCGTTATATATGACCGCATCACTACAGCGGTCTTGATGCTTTTTCTTGAAACCTTCCGCCCGGGAAGGGACAACATCACAGAGAGCCACACAGTGAGTAAGCTGATGGCGAACCGCCTCTCCACCAATGGCACCACCACGATTCGCACACCCGATAACAGCCAATCGCAAATGATCTTCGGCGAGATTTGTTGCTTTGGACTCCACATTTGAGAAAGGTATCGACACTGAAGTGACCGCTGCCGCCCCGATCATTTCTCGACGATTCAGTAAACTCATGCTCATCATCTCCTTCAAATGAAAATAATCTCTGCTAAAACGATCGACGGGAACCAGTCCTCCAGAGCAAGGAGAGCATGACATCCATCGAATGATAATCAAGGGGACGGATTCACACGCTAACTCGCACTTTCCTTGGTACAACTCATTATTCATCCATCATAACACTTGTTCCTGTGGATCGTTGAGCCTCACGTTTTTGCAATTTGGCAGTAGACGATATTACGTAAGTCAAAGAGAAAATGCCCTAACTCCAAAACCATTAGAAAAAGCGGCTGAAACCTCGTCACCGAGCCCTACTGAATAAGTCTAGGGCACCACCAAAACCGGATATCTACGCATCCATTTTCATATAAGGCTTTTTAAAATGAGTCGTGTTTCTCTGATAACTTTGACGCTCGTGCTGAACCTTTTCAGCCTGGTCAAACGCGCAGAATCTACTGAAATCCTGTGGTCTCAGTACTGCCAAAACGCGAACACGATGAAAGTGCTCGTTCATCTTGATCTCGATCCCACTGACTCAATCAACAAGATTGAAAAAGTTGAACTGTGGATCCGTGATCCAGCTGACACCGACTGGGAACACCTGCAAACATGCGAAGCGGATCACCTCACAGCCACTGCACTTTTTGAACTACCAAACTGGCCAAGACACACCGAAAAGAAATTTCGTGTCACGACTGGGCAGGCCCAATGGGAGGGAACGTTTCGAGCTGAACCCAAAACCCATGACGGCCTCCGGCTAGCAGGTCTGTCGTGCCACAAGGATATCGGCTGGCCGTGGACGGAAGCGATTGCGGAAGTGATCTCGCACGACCCAGACATGGTTTTCTTTTCCGGAGATCAGATCTACGAGAATGATTACAACAGCCCAATGTTCCGGGCGCAATCGCTTGAGGAAGTACCGAAAGGGATGAAGAATTACCTTGAAAAATATCGCAAGTTCGGT
>JAYYHM010000026.1:0-4822 GCA_036148415.1 Planctomycetota bacterium | reverse complement strand
AATTGGCATCACCAGTCTGATTCACATCCTTGATCCCGGTTCTGTTGTTCTGGGTGGAGCGATGGATTTTGGTGGAGAAAATTGCCCCGTGGGGAGAAGATTTCTGGCTGGAATCACCGAAGAATTCCGACAGCACACCTTCGAATCTGTTTTTGCGGGGACTAGCATTAAATTTGCGACGCTTGGGTCAAAAGCCGGGTACCTCGGGGCTGCAGGATATGCGAGAAAGGAGCATACAGCGACGGGGCCTGACGAATCCTAGGTCCGCCGGTGGTTAAGCAGCCAGTATCACTTCGGACTCTGTTTAACCAAGAAGCGTAAATTTAACCCAAATACCGCAAGCCATATCACGACCACCAACATTCATTTTACCGAGCGCCCGAGAAGTGCGGAGTTCGGCCAACCCGATCGGTTGCATCAAGAAGCAGTATGTCAAAACAAATTAGAAACTTTTGCATCATCGCACATATTGACCACGGCAAGAGCACACTGGCCGACCGACTGCTGGAGCAAACCGGAACGGTAACGGTTCGTGAAATGAAGGAACAGCTTCTCGACGACCTAGAGCTTGAGCGACAGCGAGGGATCACAATCAAGGCTCGAGCGGTCTGCATGACCTTTAAGCATGGCAATGAAACCTACGAACTGAATCTCATCGATACCCCAGGTCATGTCGATTTTCAGTACGAAGTCTCCAGATCACTTGCCTGTTGTGAAGGTGCTTTACTTCTGGTTGACGCATTTCAGGGGGTTGAAGCGCAGACCGTGGCAAATGCTTATGCCGCGATGGAACATGAACTCAATATCATTCCAGTCATCAATAAAATTGACTTGAATCACGCCCGACCGGATGAAGTGGCTGAAGAAATGATGAACTCACTCGGTACCGATCCGGATGAGTGTGTTCGCGTGAGCGCCAAGACAGGCCAAGGGGTTGATGATCTACTCGCATCCATTGTTGAAAATATCCCAGCACCAACCGGGAACCCCAAAGCTCAACTACAAGCGATGGTGTTTGATTCAAATTATGACGACTATCGCGGAGCTATCACTTACGTGAGAGTCATGCAAGGAACGGTCCGTAAAGGACAGAAAATTCAATTTGTCCGCGCTGGATCACAACATGAGGTTGTCGAACTCGGTCAATTCGTCCCCCAACGGGAATCCTGTGATGAACTAAGAGCTGGGCAGGTGGGTTACCTGATCTGCAATATCAAAAGCCTCGGGGATGTACATATTGGGGATACCGTTACCGTAACTGGAAATGAAGCAGCAGAGGCATTACCTGGTTATTCGCGCCCAAAGAGAATGGTGTACTGCGGTTTATTCCCTAGCGATGGACAGGATTTTAGTGAATTGAGAGATGCGTTGGAGCGTCTAGCGGTCAACGACCCAAGCTTTGAATTTGAGCCAGAGACAAGTGATGCACTTGGCTTCGGGTTTCGCTGCGGCTTCCTAGGCCTACTTCACATGGAGATTGTTCAGCAACGCCTTGAGAATGAAGCCGATATCGACTTGGTGCAGACCGCTCCCAACGTGACCTATGAAGTGGTCGACAAGAGAGGGGAAACCATGTCGATTCACAAGCCGCAAGATGTCCCGGATCCCGGTGACATCGAGGAGTTCCGCCAGCCCATTGTTCGTTGCAATATTATCGTGCCCGATGACTACATCGGTGCTGTGATGAAACTCTGTCAAGAACGACGCGGCATCCAAAAGTCACAGGAGTACCTCGGTGCACAACGCGCCATGTTGACCTACGATATTCCTCTGGCCGAAGTCGTTTATGATCTACACGACAAAATTAAGAGCTGCACTCGCGGTTACGGAACACTCGACTACGAGATGGTTGGGTACGAACCAGCTGATCTATGCCGCTTGGATATCTTGGTCAATGGGAAACGGGTTGATGCGTTGAGCGTTGTCTGTAATCGTGCGGATTCGGATCGAAGAGGCAGGGCCGTTGCTAAGCGACTGAAGAAAGAAATCGAACGTCATATGTTCGAAGTCGCTGTCCAGGCCGCCATTGGTAGCCGTGTGATCGCAAGGGAAACCGTACCGGCAATGCGAAAGAATGTAACGGCGACGTGTTATGGTGGTGATATCACCAGAAAGAGAAAGCTTCTGCAGAAACAGAAAGAAGGCAAGAAAAGAATGAAGGCGATCGGTAGCGTTGAGATCAGCCAGAAAGCCTTCATGGCTGTCCTGAGTTCGGATGAGGATTAGCCTGTGAAAAAGATGCGATCGCAACGTTATTCGGAGTTTGCCGATCGATTGCGAGTGCCTACAAGGAGGGGTTTGCAACTCACAATCCCTACCGGTGCCACGGTTTAACCTTGTTGAGCCCCGCTGCTAGGAATCTTAGGCGTAAACGTCTATCCTATAGCTAGGCGGAATTCTGAATCTCTATGGCATGATCTGTGCCGTAGGTCCCTCGTATGGGAACGCCCCAGTTCCCTTACTCACTCTGCATTCAAGGTGGTGTCCGGAAAGATTCCAGGACAAGGCGCCTAAGATGGAGTAGAAGCCATCATCGAGCGTGAGCGGGTGTAAACAGGTTAAGCGGTCAACGAAAGAAAGGTTTATCAAGTGAGTCGTTACCAACGTTTATTTTTTATGATCGGTTTAGTGCTGATCAGCTCCCTGGCACGGCCCAGTGACACCCACGGTCAAGATGTAACATCCGTCGAGATGGAAGCGGCACAATCGATAGTGGTTCCTGAAGGAATGATGGCTGATGAAGAATTTCTAAACTCATCCGCAGCAACCCATAACGCTTGGATGCTTGTTTGCTGTGCCCTCGTTCTTTTCATGACGGCACCGGGCCTGGCAATGTTCTATGGAGGGTTGGTACGAAGAAAGAACGTGCTCAGCGTGATGATGCAATGCATCTTTCTGATGGGATTGATGACTGTAATCTGGGCGACCTTTGGCTACTCACTCGCTTTCGGGGGCGAAGGTGGATGGATTGGAAACACGGATTACTTTTTCATGAACGGTGTTCAGAGAGAGTGGAATGATTCTTTGGGCATGGCACTCACGCCCATGGAAGGCGATATGGCACGCATGACCCATATGCTCTTTCAGGGAATGTTTTTCATCATCACCCCGGCTCTGATATGCGGTGCGTTCGCGGAGCGAATGAAATTCAGCGCGATGTCTCTGTACTCGGTTCTCTGGGGTGTATTCATCTACTGCCCATTGTGCCACTGGGTATGGGATGGCGGACCTCTCTCTTACGGTGAATCCAGCATCGCCGGTGGCGCTCTGGATTTCGCGGGAGGCACCGTGGTGCACATCAGCAGCGGGATCTCCGCATTGGTTGCAGCCTTGATGATTGGTCCGAGGATGGGCTTCCTTAAGGAGCCACTTCAGCCACACAATCTCACCTACACTGCTTTAGGAGCTGCGATGCTTTGGTTTGGCTGGTTCGGATTCAACGCGGGTAGCGAACTTGCATCCGATGGACTCACCAGTAGTGCATTTGCGGTGACCCACTTTGCAGCAGCAGCCGGCGCTATCGCCTGGGCGACCACCGAATGGTTCGCTTTAGGTAAACCGACTGTGCTTGGCGCGAGCAGTGGTGCCGTGGCTGGCTTGGTTTGCATCACGCCGGCTGCCGGATTCGTACAGCCAATGCCCGCGATTGTGATGGGTTTGATGGCTGGCATCTTGTGCTATATCGCTTGCTCTAAACTGAAACTCGGACTTGGGTACGATGACGCTTTGGACGCCTTTGGCGTACACGGTATTGGTGGGATCCTAGGTGCAGTGATGACAGGCGTGTTTGCAACAAGAGCTTGCTGGGATGTAACTGAAGAAGGTGTAAAGATTGGCCTGATCGAATCAGGTGGTGACCCCAGTCTGTTGATCGGACAAATTGTTGCTGTCCTCATCACCATTGTCTTTGCAGGTGCTGGGAGTTTCGTTCTGCTGAAAATCATCGATCTTCTGTTCGGAATCCGTGTCCGACTGGAAAGTGAACAGAGAGGATTGGACGTTTCTGAACATGGCGAAGAAGGCTACATGCTCGCCTAATTCATGAATTGCGATCACTTGATTATCGAATCAAGCTATTTTAAATTCCAAAAAAGGGCTATCACGATTCAACCGTGATGGCCCTTTCTATTACTGAAACAAAAACCTACTTGGTTGATTCTTGCAATTGCTTAAGTTTGGATTTGAGATCATCCAACAAAGTGGAAAGCCGCTTTTTCACTCGCTCATCTGGTGATGAATCGATGGCAGCTTGCTGAGCTTCAACGGCACCTGCTAGATCCCCGGTCTCCGACTTCAATAGAGCCATGGTGTTGAAGAGTAGAGGAAGCATATCCTTTTCTGCTCCGTCCACTTCGCCTTGGAGTGCTGTAAGTGTTTCATCGGCAAGAACACCAACATCAGCACCCTGTTTAATTTGACCATAAAGCGTGTAAGCAAACTGCCCCACCGCGTAGGCGTCACCTTTCATCTCGGTCAAGCGTTCTCTGAAATGGCCAAGAACATCCTCATCAATCATGCCCCCCATCAATTTCAACTGATACTTAATACCAGTCCATTGAGCTTCCAGTGGCGTTCCCTCGGTAGCTTTCAGTTGCTCCTCCGCAAGCTTGACCGCCTCGTCGAATTTACCTGAACCGGCCAGCATGGAAACCTTTTGCATGTTGGCCTGCAGTTGCTGCTGGAGAACCATCTCTTTCTGAAAAGACTCGCGGTCCCATGAATCATTGACGACTGCCTCAAGCGGTGCATCCATATCCATAGGATGACCGATCCACTCAATCTGACTCGTCTTCCCAACCAAGAAAGCTGTCGGAATCCCTCC
>JAYYHM010000025.1:0-5601 GCA_036148415.1 Planctomycetota bacterium | reverse complement strand
CGTGCAACTCTGTTATTTGCAAATCCGATATTCTTGCCAACTCCATCTGTCAAACGTTTCAAGGCACATCTCAAAGACTTGCCACGGTTCGATCACATTGCACTACTTCAACCAATCAGCCAAATTTGCCCTAATCCATTCGGATTCCATTAGATGAGCGGAAGCGACGCGATCTAACTCGAGGGACTGCCCTGGAGAAAGCACTTCTTTTCGGCTCAAACAGCGGCTGGACGGTAGCAAGCCCTGTCGGCGTAGCACTTCGTTCACCCCAGCGATGCAACCTGCGAACTGGTTTCTTGCATCAAAAATTGCTGAATTAGCATCCGTCAAAGTGACGTTATGCAGAAGCCATTCCCGGTCAATCTGTTTCTCAGACCTAGCAAGCTTGATCGATTCCAACATCTCCACGGCCTGTCGGGTCCAAACCGCCCATTGGCCTAATAGGCCACCGGCCATCCACCTCGGCTTTTTCGCTTGACCCAACTGATACGGCGTCAATAAATCCAAAATAATATTATCGTCATTGCCAGTGTAAACTGCCAGGTCGTCGCGTCCAGACTGTTCGATCGCTCTCATGACCTCAAGGGTCTGATAACGATTGAATGCAGCGATCTTGATTGCTTGAACATTCTCTATCTCTGCGAGTTGGCACCAATAATCAAAGGAAAAAATGGATCCACCTACGGCCTCGTGAAGAAAAAAACCAAACACTGGCAAGATTTCCGCAACCTCTTTGGTATGTTGCAGAACCTCAGACTCGCTCAAACCATGGAAACCGGATGGCGACAATAATCCGAGATGGTACCCCAGCTCCTTTGCTAATTCCGCTTGTTCAATAACCTGATTCAAATTTCCGCATAAACCGGCAACTCGCACGAAGTTCAGTGGTTCAGGATTTTCAAGATCTAAGATTTCAGAAACACACCGCAGGATGGGTTCGTAAAGTCCATGCTGTCGGATTTCAAATTGAGTGGTATGGACACCGACTGCAATGCCTCCAGCCCCCGAAGCAAGGTAGTAACGGAGCAGGGCACGCTGATACTTCGGCGACCAATCTCCTTCCTCAGTGAGAGCGAGGGGACAAGCCGGAATGACTTGCCCTTCCAAGAGCAACTTCTGCCATGTCTGCATCGTAGACCGTCCTCAAATGATCACAGAAAAACCGGGGTGTCTCCAAGACGAAAAACATAAGCCTGAAGTTCTTCGTTAAGCGTGATTTGATTTTGTTTCAACTCGGATTGAAATCAATAGTTGCCATCTCGAACCTGAAAGTGAGTCGGCTTTCCTAGAAGGGGCATTCCTCGAAGCAACCAGTCTACTGTCCAGTCCATCATGGTATCTAACTTCATACTCGGCTCACCAAAAGTAGATCTCGCAAGCTCACTATTGCTCAACCAACAATGGGTCGACTCAGATCCTCGAAACTTTGGTTCTCTGCCCATCCTCTCAGCAAACCCCAACGCGAGCTCGCGGACAGACAGCGCTTCGCTGCCTGTGATGTTAACCAACCAAGCTGGCGAGGAGGCCTGCGACATACATTGAATGATTTGAGAAATTGCATCCCGCTGCCAGATCACATTAACAAATCCAGTAGAAAGGTCGATTGGCTCACCCAAAAGGACTGCCCTCGCGATATCAACCAAAACCCCATATCTCAAATCGATGGAGTAGTTCAATCGCACGATTGCGGTCGGCGTCCCGGCAATCTCTGATTGCTTCTTGAAAGCCTCCTCTCTGGAAATGCAAGATAACGCATATTCACCGGGTGGTTTCATCTCAGAGGTTTCCGTGGATCCACCTGAAGCCGGTGTGGAAAAGGAGTATACGCAGCCAGTTGACATAGCCACTATCCTCGAAGCAGCATACCGCCTGGCGACCAAACGCGGCATCTCCTGATTCATTTGTTGAAGCAATTCAGGCCGCGAGTTCGTCCCAAACTTCACACCTGCAAGAAAGAAGAGATTAGGTACATCGGGCAAAGCCTCGAGTGATGCGGCATCGTGAAGATCAGCTTGAATAACGGAAACCGACTGCGACTCAAAACGTTCTTTCATTCTCTGGTCAGAAAAACGGGGGACAGCGATGACGCGTTCTTGGCGGTCGAGTTTTTGGAACCCAGCCTGAATCATCCGAGTCAGATGGTAACCCATTTTTCCAGCGGCCCCCAAAACAAGGCAATCTCCGGACAGCTTTTCAAGGCATTCCAAAACCCTGTCGTCTGGGCTAGATAAGATCTCGTCCAAGTCCTGCGTGGACTTGGGACAAGCGGAGTTGAACTGTGACATCCATCAGCCCCAATCATCGGATGAATCTAAACGGAAGAACCCATTTTCGGTGACAAACTGATCCTTCTTAATGACCTCACCAAGCTCTAAAACATCGCTCGGCCTGAAAACATGGTAGAGCAAAAAAGCCCCCCCGATAACGAGACAGCTATCCCATTTGCTACAATCTAACCCCTCTACAGGGCATAGAGCCCGAAAAGCTTGCTTCGTTTGATAGTTGAGGATTATCATGTAAAGAACCAAATAATGGTTCCCCACCCACGAAAAACCTGTAACAGTGCGATCCACTTGGACGGATCACCACAGGACCCCTCCCCCTCATAACGGCGATCACAGAAATGTTGACCATCCAAGGGCCGAAGAGTCAATTCTGCGACGGTATTTCGCGTCGAAGTTTTCTGAAAGTTGGCGGTTTATCTTTCGGAGCAGGTGGCTTTTCGCTAGCGGATCTCTACCGCGCCGAAGCATCTGCGGGAAAGAGTGAATCCCATAAGGCAGTCATCAATATTTTTCTCGCCGGCGGCCCCCCTCACCAAGACATGTGGGATATCAAATCCGATGCACCGAGCGAGATCCGAGGGGAATTCCAAGCGATCAATACCAATGTTCCCGGTATCGAGATCTGCGAAGTATTTCCAAAGCTTGCTGGGATGATGGACAAAGCTGCTGTGATTCGCAGCGTAGTCGGATGTTCAGGTGGGCACGATGCGGTTCAGTGCCTTTCGGGATGGCGACCAAATGAACTCAAAAATATCGGCGGACGACCATCGATTGGTTCAGCGGTATCTAAACTATTCGGTCCTGTTGATCCCTCCATGCCACCTAACGTCGGGCTTGCAGAACGCACAAAGCATCTACCTTGGTCTGATTCGGGTGCATCGGGTTTTCTTGGAGCGGCCTACGCGCCGTTTAAACCGGATGGTCCAGGAATGCAGAACATGTCACTCAATGGGATAACCTTGGAGCGGCTTTCTGATCGCCGAAAACTTCTTAGTGAAATCGATTCCATGCGTCGAGACATTGATATCTCAGGCACGATGGAGGGAATGGATGCATTTGGTCAGAGAGCATTGGATGTACTCACAAGCAGTAAGCTTCTGGATGCTTTAGATCTCAGTAAGGAAGATCCTAAAGTGGTTGCAAGATATGGTGATGGGAAACCGTATCAGTACCAATACGATGGAGCGCCCACCTGCAATGATCATCTATTGATGGCCCGAAGGCTGGTGGAGGCGGGAGCACGAGTGGTGAGCTTGAGCTATGGACGCTGGGATAGTCACGGTGCCAACTTCGATCTAGTTAGAGACCACGGTTCCAAGCTTGACCAATGCTTGAGCGCTTTGATCGAAGACCTCGACGTTCGGGGAATGCTGGATGATGTTACCGTCGTAGTCTGGGGAGAGTTTGGTCGAACACCTAAGATCAATGACAAAGCTGGCCGTGATCACTGGACTCAAGTCAGTTGCGCGTGGATGGCTGGTGGCGGAATGCAAACCGGGCAAGCCATCGGAGCCACAAACAAAATGGGCGAAGTTCCTGCGGACCGTCCCGTTCACATGCAAGAGGTAGTTGCCACCCTTTATCACAATCTAGGAATCGACACTGCCACGGTTACGATTCCAGACCCAACCGGCAGACCGCAGTATCTCGTAGATCATGACCCGATCCAGGAATTAGTGTCATAGTTCAACCCCAAATTATGGATTGATGAGCAGTCGCTATGGATGGCGCTGAAGTTTCACCGGCTAGTACAACATGAAAGCTACCTGAGCACGCAATCGTGCGCTCGTACTTTCCTCTCCCAGTCCTGTCACGCACCATCCCGAATGTACCTCATCATGGCGAGATTTATATTCACGATTGGTTTCACATTGGCCTTAGCGATCCTGCCTGAATCGCTGCAAGTGAACGCTGATAGTCGTCCTGCTTCTGCCATTGAATCGATCCGATTTGATCACACCCAAGATCTGGAGCTTTCGGGTCGAGATGCAAGATTGCAACTCCTCGTAACCGGAAGCACCCCTGATGGAGAGGAAATTGATCTTTCCCATCAAGTCACACTCGAAGCTTCCCCCGAGGGGATCATCACCTTTGATGGAAGCTTAGTGGTCCCCTTATCCGATGGAAAAGTTACTGTTAGCGCCACCAACGACGCAGGACAGACAGCAACGACGAAAATCACCGTCAAACAAATGGGCAAAGAGGCTCTCGTTAGTTTTCCCGATAAGATTGTGCCAATCTTTACCAAGTTGGGATGCAACGGAGGTGGATGTCATGGGAAAGTAGCAGGCCAGAATGGCTTCCGGCTCTCCTTGCTCGGGTTTGGCCCGAAGGAAGATCATGAACATCTCGCGAGTGAATCTCGAGGTCGAAGAATTTCGCTGGCAAATCCGGATGGGAGCCTTTTGCTTCTCAAAGCGATCAATGCATCTCCTCACGGTGGTGGACAGCGACTTGAGAAAGACAGTCACGAATATCGAATCATGCGTCGGTGGATCTCTCAGGGGATGCCTTATGGTCAAGAAAACACGAACGAATTGGTGGGGATTGAAGTCATTCCCCAGCACCGTCGTATGGCATCAAGTGCATCACAACAACTGACAGTCGTTGCGCGATACGCGGATGGCGCGAAAGAAGATATCACCCGAGCCTCGGTATTTGAGTCCAACGATCCCTCAATGGCATCGGTAAATGACAAAGGTTTAGTTAATTTGACTGAGGTGGTGGGTGATGTCGCCGTGATGACTCGCTATCAGGGTCACGTGAGTGTATTCCAAGCAGATATCCCACTGTCTCGCACCACTGGGGAAGCTAAGCCGAGCTATCCGGACCCCGCCGGTAATTTGGTTGATCAATTGGTTTGGAAAAAATTGGAATCCCTGGGTGTTCCCACGTCAGAGATCTGTGATGACAACACCTTTCTTCGCCGAATCACGCTCGATCTCGCGGGACGTCTACCAACCTTAGACGAGGTCCGAGCTTTCCAATCCGATGATGACTCGCAAAAAAGAGACGCGGTGATCGAAAGGTTATTATCAAGCGAGGATTATGCCGACTACTTTGCAAGTAAATGGAACACCATTCTCCGCAACCAACGGCAAGGTGGCGGCCTACGGTTTGCTTCAATGGCTTTCCACCACTGGATTCGGGAAAGCATCTATCAGAATAAACCTTATGATCAATTTGTTCGACAAATTGTTGCTGCCTCCGGAAGCGTTGCGAGCCATCCACCGGTGGTCTGGTATCAGCAAGTTCCTGACACCAATCAACGGATTGAAGATGCGGCTCAACTTTTTCTTGGACAGAGAGTGCAGTG
>JAYYHM010000024.1:0-2913 GCA_036148415.1 Planctomycetota bacterium | reverse complement strand
GAATCCGCGAAGAACCCTTTCCTGCGACCCATCTCCTTACCGAACACACCCGGGGAAGCAGTTTCACGCACAAAAGAATGGGCCAAGAACCACCGTCTCTGGAATTTTGCATCTGAATCCACTAGAAACGGAACTACCACGCTCAAATTGACCAGGAGAACACGCGTCTTCCAATTCATCGATGACATCACGATCGAATTTCACGAGACAGCCTCCGGAGTACGGGTGGAGGCCGAAAGTCGCTCACGAGTTGGCAAAGGTGATCTTGGTCAAAACCCACGCAACCTGATCGAGCTTTCCAAGGCTCTTAGAAGCACGCGGAACTAGCAAATTTTGGGCGTTAATTTCCCCGGAAACGAGCTCCCACATGTCTAAAGCAACCGATATCCAAATCACCAAAGTCGACTATTACTTACTTCCGGTCGACATGAGAATGCCACTGAAGTTTGGCCCAGAGTCCGTTTCCTCGGTCACCTGTCTCCGAGTTGCGGTGGAGGTGACAGGGATTGACGGCCGTCGAGCCACAGGCTGGGGAGAGACTCCCCTATCGGTGACTTGGGCATGGCCTAGCAACACACTCACCTACGCAGAGCGGTACGAAGCCATGGTCAATCTGACCCAACAGCTCGCAAGTGCCTGGGTGGAAAAGACACCCTCTGGACACCCATTAGAAATAGGCCACTTCTTTCAGAACGAATGCCTTCCCTCGGAACTGAGTGAGTTTAATTCCGGCCACGCCGAGGATCCCCTACCGCATTTAGCGGGGCTGATCGTAGCCAGTGCATTTGACATCGCCTGCCACGATGCGTTCGGGATGCTGCATGAAGTCGATACCTACCAGACTTACGACCAAGAGTATCTCTCCTCGGACCTGAGTCGATTCCTAACCGCTGAGGATCCGACGGTATCGTTTGAAGGAATGTATCCTTGTGATTTCCTCAATATGTCTCCTGAAAAACGGCTACCGGTTTGGCACTTGGTCGGAGGCTTGGATCCAATCGAACAAACGGATTGCAGCGGCCATGAACCTGATGATGGATATCCAGTGACCCTACGAGACTGGATCACATCGGATCAATTGAACTGCTTGAAGATCAAGCTTCGTGGTAATGACCAAAGTTGGGATTACGACCGTTTGATTCGCGTGGGTGACTTATCGATTGAACTCGGCGTTGAGCATCTTTCCGCTGACTTCAATTGCACAGTCAAAGACCCAGCTTACGTCAACGAGATCCTTGACCGACTTTCGGCAGAACGCTCAGATATCAACCGGCGTATTCTCTATGTTGAACAACCCTTTCCCTATGACCTTAAAGCCAATCAGATCGACGTGAGTTCGGTCTCTGAACGCCAACCTCTATTTCTTGATGAAAGTGCACACGACTGGCAGTATGTTGCCTTGGGTCGATCACTGGGTTGGACGGGTGTTGCTTTGAAGACATGCAAAACTCAATCCGGGGCAATCCTAAGTTTGTGCTGGGCGAAAGCACACGGGATGCCACTGATGGTTCAGGATTTGACCAACCCCATGCTTGCTCAAATTCCTCATGTTCGGTTAGCAGCTCATGCGAGCACCATCATGGGAGTGGAATCCAACGGCATGCAGTTCTATCCTGACGCGTCACTTCCCGAAGCGCAGGTTCATGGTGGTATTTATCGTCGACGCAACGGACACCTAGATCTCTCAACGCTGTCGGGTTACGGGTTTGGCTACCGTCTCGACGAAATGTCGCGAGATCTACCCAGTCCCAAAACCATCTGTCGTGGCGACGCATCATGAACGATGCCCGGTCACGACACTGGCTCTCTCGGTTTTAAAGACTCCAGAGCATCCACGATCGGGATTTCATACCGCTTTCGATTTAGAAAGTAGCTGACCTGCTCGAAACCTGTATCGAGCAACAAGGTGAGTGCTTCCTCGAATCCGTCTGCAACACGCTCCGGAACATGCGCATCAGCCCCGAGCGTAACAGGGATTCTGCGTTCTGCGATCTCCCGCAGCATCGATGGCATCGGGTTCATTTCCTGAATCGTTTTATTAACACCTGAAGTATTCAATTCCATGGCGCTACCAGTCTTTGCAATTCGATCAAGAGACCGGCAGATATCAGGCATGATTTTCGATGGATCCCACGCTGTAGCGGTAAAGTTCTTGATGAGATCAGGATGTGCTAGCGAATCGAATAAGCGACTTTCCGCAGCCTTCGCTAGCAGGCTGAAGTACGTACGCTGGACCTCAACTAAATCCTGTTGCCAGTACTTTTCACGCCACTCAGAAATCTGCGGATGCACGGATCCCAATACGAAGTTGAAATCAGCGGACTGCAACTGGTGCTCTAGAAAACTCTCCATGCCCTCAAAATAGTCAGCCTCCAAGCCCAATCTCACATCGACCCGACCGGCGAAGCTTTCTTTGGCTTCTTCGATGATCTCCAAGTACCGACCAAATTCACTTTCGGCCATTCGCACGCCCGATGAAAAGCCGTCTGGCATCGGATTATGACAGGTTACAATCAAACCCTTTAAACCTCGCTCCTCAGCAACCGCCGCGTAATCCACAGGCCAACCGTCAGCGTGCTTACAGAGAGGCGTGTGGGAATGGGATTCATAAATCAAAGGGGCATTCATCAGGATGATCTCAAGAATTTATTTTTTGGTAGTCTCAATCGATAGAGTAACGGGGAATGATTGTGATGAGAAGGTTAATGAAAGCATGCCGTCCCCGTGGAACAGCCCAGGCAATGAAACTGTGGAAGGGTCCAGCAGATAACATCGTGTTCTGGTCTGAGCAAATCCAAATTGGCTTGCCCCGAAGACGATCTTGATGGATTAAACTCTCCCCACGTCTTTTTTGTCGACCGTTTTGAAAATCACAAGCCAGAGCAGGTGACCCCAGCGATGAATCCAATAGCC
>JAYYHM010000023.1:0-2566 GCA_036148415.1 Planctomycetota bacterium | reverse complement strand
TAGAGCGCCTCATGGGCTAATGAGTCGAAGCTTCGTTCCGCTCGAGAACGGTTGAATTGAGATTGCATATAGCGTGCCAAAGCTCATACAGTTCACCTTGGGACGTTCAGAGCAATCGATGCGAAGCTTTTGATGACAGTTTGCGGATACAGTCGTCACATCGACGACAACCTGAAGGAAGCAATCGTCAAAATCCTTGCATTCAATTCAATTTGATCATTTTGCGAAACCGATAATTGCCACGGCGTCGCACCGAATGATTCGCTAGCACGTTTTCAGCATTTAAAGTCACGAAAAATCGACAACACCGAGCCTCTTCATGTCAAAACCGATTCTTCGAATTCACCAGCCCCACAACCCAGAAGATGACTCCCATACTCCGGATTCACAGCTAGAACAAATGTGGCGAGATCAGAGCTTTGATAGCTCTGGTGAATCGGAAGAGTCAAAAATGGTTGCTGTTCCACTCAGCAAAGTGATTCCACTGCTCCTGGACGCAGTTGAAAATCAAAGGGCTTGGCTCGATGACTTCTCTGAGGATCTCATCAACATGAATTCAGACCTGTACGAGATTTTGCTAGCTTATCAGCAAGTCAAAGGCCGCAAGGCTGCCTAGCCTTGCGTGCAGATCAACCCTTTGATGGCTAGCCTTCAATGAGGAAACTCCAAATCAAAGCTGCTCTTTTGACTGCCGGGTTTGAGCAAATAAACAAACCCACAGCCGAACAAGTTTTGAGAAGCTGCGATTGACTGCAATTCTTGACATTTGGTAACTCTTGGAAAACCCAAGCGAGGAAAAGGATAGCCAAATGCGTTCGATCGCTGTTATTAATCAAAAGGGTGGTGTCGGCAAGACGACAAGTTCTGTGAATCTTGCTGCGGCACTTGCTGAATCGGGGCGTCGAGTATGCCTTCTCGATCTAGACCCACAAGCACACGCTTCATTGCACCTTGGAATTGCCGCTCATGGCGATTCGCCTAGTATGTATGAAGTCCTTTGTGGTGACGCGGCTTTGGAGCAGGCCCGACAGACGGTTGAAAATCACCCTAACATTTCCGTTGTCCCATCCAATTTAGATTTGGCAGCTGCGGAACTGGAACTCGCAGGTGAGGTAGGCCGTGAAATGATATTACGGGATCGCCTTGCCGAGGACCACGAGTCGTTTGACTACTTGATTCTGGATTGCCCACCGAGCCTTGGCGTTTTAACCCTCAACGCATTGGTAGCAGTTCACGAGGTTTTCTTACCACTTCAACCGCACTTTCTCGCACTCCACGGTCTTAGCAAGCTATTACGAACTGTGGAAGTCGTGTCGAGGCGTTTGAATAGCCGACTTCGGCTTACCGGTGTGATGCTGTGCATGTACGAGTCAAACACCCGTCTAGCCGCTGAAGTCAGCACGGACGTGAATGAGTTCTTTCAGGTTGGCAAGAACTCGAGAGATTTTTTTCGTCGAGCAAAATTCTTTGAAACACGTATTCGAAGAAATATCCGATTGGCTGAGGCACCAAGTTTTGGGCAGTCGATTTTTCAATATGCTCCTGAGAGCAATGGAGCTGCGGACTATCTCGCTCTAGCTCAAGAGGTGCTTGCGCAAGAAGCGATCGCGACCGAGCCAAAATTGAGTCGGGTGGCCTGATTCAACTGGGGATTGGCAATCGATAACAACGATTCGAATGCGATCGCTTCAAGATATTCTCTATATTCTCTTGCACGAAACTCCCACTGATTTCACCACGATAACCCCGACTATTGAAGAGAAGTCACGGGTTACCTTCTCGGCTTCTATTGTCAGATCGGATAAACTATGGGTGCCCCTGAGATGCATTCCATCCAGCGGTGATGCACCACATTGATTCGATCGGCGAGGGAATGACGACGAAAGAGATCCAAGTAAAGGGCGCCAGAGAACACAATCTCTGCGATGTCGACTTAACGCTTCCTCGGGGAGAGTTAATTTGCTTCTCGGGTGTCTCCGGAAGCGGTAAGTCATCGCTTGCGTTCGACACGCTTTTTGCCGAAGGACAGAGGCGTTATGTCGAAAGCTTGAGCAACTTTGCTCGACAGTTCATGGGGCAGATGCCAAAACCCAATGTTGACTTAGTCAGTGGGCTGAGTCCCACGATCTCCATTAGTCAAAAATCCTCTGGGTCCAACCCGCGTAGTACCGTCGGGACCATCACTGAAATCTATGACTTTCTACGAGTGCTATACGCCAGAGTGGGAACAGGGAGATGCCCGAAGTGCAACACCCAAATCGATGCCCAATCGAAAGATTCGATCACCGCAAGAATTCTCGATCTACCCAGAGACTCTACCCTGTGGATTCTTGCCCCCAAGATAAGGCGCCAGAAGGGTGAATTCAGGGATCTATTTGAGGATCTTAGAAAACAAGGTTTTGTCCGCGCTAGGGTGGATGGAGAGACAATACGACTATCGGATCCACCTCTTTTGGATCGTCAGAAAAGACATGATGTCGAGGTCGTTGTTGATCGCATTCCCCCAGATGACCGAGATCGCGGCCGCGTGGTGGAAGCGGTCAGCACAGCTTTAAAGATGGGCGAA
>JAYYHM010000022.1:0-3701 GCA_036148415.1 Planctomycetota bacterium | reverse complement strand
CCGAAAGCCCTGACGGTGAGCGGTGACCAGATCTTCGTCGTCGACCTTGACTTGCCGGGTGTCTGGGAGATCAACGCAGGAAAAACGCTATTCTCGAAAGGCTCAAATCTCCTCCGGAAAGCGATGAACCGTCCTCACTGCGTCACTTCACATCCCGCGGGCGGGATTCTTGTGGGGGATTCTGCGACTCGTGAGGTTTACTGGATCGAGAAACAGGGAGCCGAACCGAAACCTCTGACCAATGGATATATCGGCATTCCGATGGCCCTCGCTGTCGCTCCGGATGGTAAGACTCTGTATGTGGGTGACGCAGAAAAACGTGCCACTTTTAGATTACCGATCGAGGGTGGCGAGTGTGAGTTAGTGGCTCGCGTCAATGCGCGGGGTTTTGCGTTTGATTCCAATGGGAAGTTGCTCGCAATCACGCCTGACGCGGAAGCGATTCAACGAATTGACACCGGCTCTGGCGAAGTTGAGGTTCTGGTTGGCGATCGTCCCTATCAGTTCCCCAACTCAATATGTTGGATTGGGGAAGAAGGTTTTGTCACCGACACGTACGGCAAAGCAATTTGGCGATTCACGGCGGATGGCAAGACGGAGAAGTGGCACGAGGGCGCACCGCTTGAGCGGCCAGTGGGAATTGCATCCTCTGGATCCACTCTCTTGGTGGCGGACCCCAAGCTGAAGCAGGTTTTTGAGTTTGACTTGGCAACCAAAGAAGCCAAGCCCCGAATGTAATCAGATCGCCCATTTTCGCATTTGCGTTAGAGCATTCAACTCGGCATCAGGCAGGAGTCCCATTCCAGAGAGTTTTCGCCGCACTGAGGTACGTTGCTTCGTAGATGAAACGCCCCGTTCCGCAACTGAGGAGACTTGCTGTGTCCGTGGGTCCCGCAACCTGCGAAAGCCTCGCTAAGATTTTGGGCTCTTCCTCTTCTTATATTTTTTTGTCGCAAGGAAAGTTCGCATGCGATTTTTGACTTGGTTGCTGCCTCCGATGGGTTGGTGGCTGTGCCTCGGTATTTCTACTTTTTCCTTCGAGTGTGAATCCCGGACGGCTTTTGGACAACAGGACACCGATGGAGTCTCTCGGCGGTTGCATGCGCAGGTACCGCGATATTGGGAGTTACCAGACCGTACCGAAGAGTTGCAGAGAAAGATTGAAGCATCGAATGGTCACCTAGAGCTCGATGAATCCTATTATCGGATCACGCGACCGTTGGTGCTGGATTTGGAGAAGTTGGAAGGAGCAAGTGTTGAGGGTAGCGGTGGAGTAAGGCTGATCATGGACGGGCCCGGACCCGCTTTTATGGTTAAAGGAACACATCGTGGAACTGCATCCCCCAAGTCGTTTGAGCCAACTACTTGGAACCAGCATATGCCAATTCTGGAGAGTATTGAGATCTTGGGGGCGTCCGAGCATGCGATGGGGATTCGTCTCGAGGGCTCAGTGGGAGCAATATTACGAGGTGTTGCGGTTCGTTGGTGCCAGCACGGCGTACATCTCATCGGACGAAATCGTAACGTGATCATTTCTGATTGCCACTTTTACGAAAACAATGCGATCGGCATTTTTCTCGACGATGTGAATCTCCATCAGATCAATATCAGTGGGTCACACATCTCTTACAATCCAGGCGGTGGCATCGTTGTGCGGGATGGCAATGTGCGTAACCTGCAAGTGACGGGTTGTGACATCGAGGCGAACATGCCGTTTGATGAGACGGCCACTCGGGCAGCCAATATTTGGATCGATGTAAGTGGATCCAACATGGATCGCAGTAAATCCATTGCGGAGGTCGCGATCACAGGTTGCACGATTCAGCACTCCGCAAATTACTCAGGCGAGGAGGATAAAACTGTTGCCCCCGGCGGCGCCAACATTCGTCTATCGGGGAAGGAAATTTACCCAATCGATTCGGTGACTATTTCGGGGAACGTGATCAGTGATACCACCTGCAGCATTGATCTGTTGCATGTCATGGATGTCGCTATCGCTGCGAACAATTTTTTCGCACCCAAACTCCAGAATATCCGCGTCGTCTACGGTAATCGGGTTGTCTTACAGGGGAATACCTTCAATCCGAGGCAGTTTGTGCGACCCGGTTGGATCTCGTTGACAGATTGCACCGACTGCGTGATCGCCAACTCGACGTTGCATCATTTGGCAACCCATGACGGCGCGCTGCGTCTGTTGCGATGCAAGGGTGTGGCGATAACTGGATTGGTTGTGTCCGAGTGCGATTCCGGAGTAAGGATTCAAGACAGTGAACATGTCATGATGGTGGGGTGCCTTTTTCGAGGGACAAAAAAGGGGCCGGATATCTTTCTGGATGATGGTTGTAGGCAAATCACCATGGAAGCGAATCAAACTCCCAGCGGAATCGCTGGACTCGGAGTTTCGCAGATCAGCAGAGAATGAAGATCATCAAAGCTCAATCGCGGCGTCGAGAAACCGCTTCGATCTTAGTAATGGGCGATTTGGCTATCCTCGGCGATACGGTCTGTCAGGTCGTATCGATGGAAGGATCTGGCGATTTCCTCGGCCAACATTCGCAAGTAGAGTTTTCGGAATTTTGATTCGGTAGTCTCGCTCGTGTACTGTCCGGCAATATTTGGATAGGTGAATTCTTCTAGACTTCGCGAATATTCGATGTTCCCGGATTCAACATCAATAACGCTGATCACTACGTCAGCTCGTCCCCTGTAGAGGGTCGCTCCATCGCGGAGTCTAAGATTCGCCACTTCGATCCCGATGACCTTGTCGGCGCCAATTCCCTTGCCGATATCATCGAAATTCAGTTGGTCCCATCCGTGGAGATCTCTCCACTGATCGATTTTATCCTCTCGAACCAATTTCACATCCTTCACTTCAGCAGTAAGGACCTGGCCAATAAATCGACTCAGTTCTCGTGCCGCCACGTCGTTGGAGTATTGGCTACTTTCCGTTAGGGCTATGATCCCCACAGTGTTCCGTTTTAATCCATCATATTCAGCGGGGATCATGTCGACGCCCACTGCGTGCATGAAGGTGGCTAGGCCAGTGCAGCCCATGCTAGCTGCTATTGTGAGACTGATCATCGTAGCGATCAGAGATTTACGAGTGAGTTTGCGTTGAGGGCAAATCATTCTAGCAAAACGCATATGCCAAGTTCCTTCGGGCAAACGGTGGGAGGCGTGGTCGTACGTGAGATGTACGAAGTTTTGGTAGTTCATTGCCACCTAGATTTACCCTTCCACCAAAAAAAAAGGGAATCTCGCTTCGAACAATGCGAAAAAATCGTGTTGAGGTTCCAAGGAGATCGTCTTCGGGATAGTTCTGCGGATTTGCTCCAGATAATAAGCTTATGGGTCAGGACCCCCCCCATGCGAGGAGAGTCTTCTTCTGAAGCAACCGGGTGCATGGTTTTGCTCCCCTGGCTCGTTGTCAGGCAATTGAGTCAGACAATTAGCTTCCAAAGCCAATGCGTGAGTGCGAAGGCGAAAATGGCGAGGGTTGCTAGGACGGTGCTCCGAAATTGCGATTTGGAAACCGGTTTTTTCCCGGCGATCGCAGCGATTCCGATAAAGAAGCTGGTCACTGCCAGGCAAGCCAGTAGGAATCCCGCCGGATTGACCGAGAAGCTCGAAGCAAATTCTCCGCGTGAGAAAAGTGCCCAAGAAGTGGTCATGCCACAACTGGGGCATGGAATCCCAAAGAT
>JAYYHM010000021.1:0-9048 GCA_036148415.1 Planctomycetota bacterium | reverse complement strand
CGTAAAGGCTACCGCTAAAGAAAAAGCACCCTAAGGCAATCAATCGGAAGGCATTTCTTTTTGCTTGGATGCGAGGAACGGGGATTGCCGCAAGGGTCAACATGACTAATGAATGAATGAGGTGGTAACGAACGCCGGTTTCAAACTGCGTGAGTCGCTTGGTCACCGTGTCCGCACTTATCCCGGTGGATATCAGATAGCTTTCTAATCCATGTGCACTAAACGCACCCAAGAGGACAGCGACAGCTCCGGATAGACCCGCGATCAATAAAATCTGAGTTTGTAACGCTTTTTCACTCATTGGATTAATCTGTGGACTGCTTTGAGAAGCCGGTCCATGGCGAAAGGCTTGTGGATATAATCGCCTACACCCAGTAACTCGGCGTAGGCTTGGTGTCGGTTACCTTCGTTTCCTGTCACCATGATTACGGGGATAGGCTCTTCGCGATTACGTCGCAAATGCTCCAGTACCAGAAATCCACTTCTTTTGGGCATCATCATATCTAGGATGATGAGATCAGGGGACGAACTTTCGGCAATGGCAATTCCTTGATTTCCATCTTGTGCAGCGACGACTTGATAGCCTTCTGCACGTAACGCAAAGCTAACCGTTTCTCTGATCTCAGTGTCGTCATCAATGATGAGGATCGTTTTGCCTGAATTCAGGCTCTCCTTTAACGGTTGATCACTTTCAGGCCCTTTTGTCGATTGGTCAGAGTCATTCATGGTTCGCTTCAAGTCAACACTTGCTAATTCTTGGAATAGGCTACCGGTTTTGATGACCACTGTTCAGAATCAGAGATAGATGAGTCGGGAATCAGCTTTCGCATGATCCAGTCATTCGTGTCCCGAAGAGCCACGGTGTTCATCTCATCGTCGTCCACGTACTGCCGAATTTCTACATCCGCTGATATGGACATTGCCAGTTGGCAGTCTTCCCGAATATTCGTCTCATTAAAGAGTGTATTTTTGGAAGACCATTGCCAAAGCATGGGTAGCTTTCGTTGTCGAAGTTCTTCAAACCGTCCAAACTCTCCTCGGGGCATTGGACCTCCCATCGAGATAACTCCTGCAATCTGATCAGGTGCTCGAAGTGCAATGCGTTGCGCCATCGTGCCACCGGATCGATATCCAGCAAGTATGATTCGAGAGGTGTGAATGGAGAATCGATGGTGCGCCTCCGCGATGGCTTCTTGAATAGCATCGTGTGTCGAATCGATCGCGGCAGGGCTGTCATGCCAACCAAAGCAATGACCCGCAGAATCCGCCGCTTGATTCCCACGAATGCCAATCCCGATATAGTTGCGTGTGCTCACGTGAGGCATGATCTGATCGATCTGATGTTCATTGAACCCATCATGATGGAGCCAAACAATCAACGGGTAACGATAGGAAGCCGTGTAGTGCACCGGCAAGAAGAAGCTGCGGGGCTTTGGCGGACTGGGCCAAAGTTCGAATTCATCGACGGGCCTTGTGAGATCAAGCCCGTCAGCAAAATCTTTGGCTCCTTCTGAATGCTCTTGGTCCAACGAGTTTCCATTGGAAACTTTTTCCCAAAGATTCTTTTGTGGGGAAGGAGTCTTATGATGATCACCCGAATGAAACGATTCGTGCTGATTCTTGTTCTTCTTCCAATCCATCGATGGGTTGATTCGATTCACGGAAAAGCTCGATCATGCGTCAAGAAATCGGTAAAACCTATTTCGTTGTCATCGATCCATTTTGGGACCCAGCGTTCCGCAAAACCGTTGCCAAGTTTTCGTTCGACACTTTGGTACGAGCTTTTGCGGGACAGGGAGATAGAGAATGGATCGTTTTCCGAAATAGCATAGTTTCAGCTACTCTAAGTAGCTTACCGCAAATTAGGGCGAGGAGCCTCGCAGTGTCAACGCTGATGATGCATTGAGGGATTACGATGACTCAACGAGTCAATCATTTTGCTATCGAATTAGCGTGGTCTCTAGGCTGATAGCAAATCGTTCATAGTTGCCACGAGTTGTTTTACCGCATCAACGCTGTTTTGGAAGTCGGAAGTCTCTTTTTCTGTCAATGAGAGTTCAATGACTTTCTCCACTCCATCGCTGCCCATGATGACTGGCACGCCGACGTAATAGCCACCGACGCCATATTCTTCATCGCACAACGCAGCAACAGGAATGACTCGTTTTTTGTCCTTCACCACCGCCTCAACCATTTGTGCACAGGCTGCTGCTGGAGCGTAGTAGGCACTGCCAGTTTTCAGAAGGGATACGATTTCTGCACCGCCCTTGCGAGTCCTATCGACTATTTCTTCGAGTCGGGTAGAGTCGATCAGTTGCGTGATTGGAATACCTCCAACGGATGTGCAGCTGGGAATTGGAACCATCGTGTCACCATGTCCGCCCATCAAAAGTGCACTGATGTCTTCCACGCTGACCCCGAGCTCCATCGCTAGGAATGTTCTGTATCTCGCAGTGTCGAGTACACCGGCCTGTCCGCAGACCTTTGATTTGTCAAATCCTGTGACTTTCCACATTTGCTGAACCATTGCATCGAGAGGGTTACTGACCACGATCACGACTGCATTGGGGCTGGTTTGCTTGATCTGCTCTCCAACGCTCGTCACGATCCGTGCGTTGGTGCTGAGTAGGTCGTCGCGGCTCATTCCAGGTTTTCTTGGAATGCCAGCAGTGACCACGATGACATCGCTATCGGCCGTGTCGTCGTAGCTGGTAGTTCCAACGACATTGGAATCAAATCCAAAAATCGGTGAAGCTTGCATTAGATCTAGAGCTTTGCCCTTGGGCATATCCTCAGTCTGCGGGATATCAAGAAGAACGATGTCTCCCAATTCCGCTGCGGCACACCAATGAGCACAAGTCGCGCCAACGTTTCCGGCTCCGATGATGGTAATTTTTGCTCGCCGCATGAAGATAGTCCCAGTTGTTAGTGAAGAGGTTAGTAATGAAGTGTTCTATGATGGAAAGTGTCTATCCTGCCTGCTCTTCCCTCGAGGTCAAGTAGACAAGTGCTCACAAACCCGCCAATTGAAGATGTAATCTGATGTACAGAGTGTAGCGGACCGTTGAGTGGGTCGCGTCCCAAATCGCCATTTGGGTATGGTTCTCGAACAAAGATTTTCCTTTGTGGATTGTCTTCTCGGGCTGAATGCAAATGGATCTGCGCGGATCCGCGTCTTGATAGTCTTTTTACCCCGAATGATTAGGTTTTCATCCATTTGCAAAGAGCGTCAAGGTACAGATTACCGAGGGTATTGTGAATGGAGAGCACATAGGAATGGAAGGTCATGCTGGCCAGTCATGCCAATGGAATCGGATAGGGATCAACTCTCCGTATTATTCATCAACTCTCTGCGAGTGAAGATCCACCGTATGGGCTTGCTGGTCCTTTCGTTTCTTTCTGGCTTCAAGGTCTTCCAGGCCCGTTTTTCTCAGCCAAAACCAAATGCCGAGGATAGAGCCAATGATCACCAAGGCAGCGGCGGAACCGATCCGTTCCACCCCAATCGATTGGTATCCTGCCGGTTCTAGGTTTTCGATGGAACTGGCAATCAGCAAAGGACCAAATTGATCGGCGCCCCCTTTCTGTTGCATAAATTCCGACTGATAGGACCAAAGGCGAAAAAAGAACCCTTTGACAGCGAGTTTCCCTCGCAGAGGACGGACAATGGCGCCCTCAATCGGACTCTCTTTGCTTCTGTCCTTTCTAAGGAACTCGGGTAATTCACGGATTGCAATTGATACAGGATAACGCGTCTTGTATTCCACTGGCTCTTTGCCATCATCCCTTTCCACCTTGACGACCACCGCACCAAGGTCGCCGATCGCATCCACTTGATAATAATGGTCGCTGCCGAGTTGGTTTTGTCGCTGAGGGTTCGTCACCGCTACTTTGGTAATCTGCACACCCTCAATTTCCATGCGGACCCACTCGGCAATGGTGTCCGTGCCATCTTTGAGAAAGGTCACTGGATCTGCACGTTTCGCCTTCGGAAGTGCTTCCTGATCAGTAAGCTGATGAGCACTATTGAGCATGGAATAAAATGCATCGCCATCCTGAGGCATCAGTGGTAGGCGATTTCGGTCAGCTAAACCGGCTAAGAGCGTGAGGTTGAAATGCTTCTGTTCCAGTAGTCTTTCTCCTTCGCTCATGTCACGCTTGGCAAACCAACCTACCGTACCCGAGGCGATGGTTGTCGTCTCCGAGCCTATTTTTGGTGTCAGCAGGACACCTGTGACCCGAATTTGGTCTCCGGGCTTTGCTGTTTTGGGGATCCGAGAGGTGATGATTCGGAACGCTTCTTTGCTTGCCTTGACTTGAAGAAAATAGACCGATTCAAAACCTAGGTATTCTCGTAGTGGAACGGGTACTCCCACACGATTCAGGTTGACGAGATCTCCAGTCTGGCGAATCGCATCTCCGGGGTCTTTTGCTGGACTGGTCTCAGCGAGTTGCTCCAGTTTCCGGTCACTAACTCCACGGAGTCGGTAGACCAATTTGCAAAGTTCACTCAAAGAATCCGGGTCAGTGGGGGGGAATGTTTTTTCGAGCCTCTCTCGATCAAAGCCGCTTAATAGCTCGAGCGCCGATTCCGCTTTCACAACTGAGGTTTGAAATGTGCAGAAAAGAAACAAAGCAAGAAATAGATGGACCGGCTTCTGGCTCCCAGAAAAGATCCACGTGACTTCTAAGCGTTCCGAAATTTGTTTTTCTGGATACATGATGCGGTTCGGATACGGTGCGAGCGAAGGGATCTCATGAGTGATTGAGAAAGTGCTAATCCAATCGCGATGGATTGACCGGTTTATTATTTATCGACGTTGTGCATTTTGTCTTTTTCAAATGGAAAATCTCCAAAGTCTTTCATCTCGGTGTCTCGTTGACTTTGACGCAACTGACGAGACTTCTTTGCAGCTTTTCCTGTGCTCCACATGACAATCACGCTCACCGAGAATCCAATCACCAAGGCAATCCCGAGCGGCCAGAACAGATTGGTTTCGTCTGCGGCTCTCTCAGTGGCAGCTTGTGTTAATTCCTCCGGGCTGGCGGGGGCGTAACGGATTTCGCCAACAATGACGGGGGCCAAATCTGCCCCAAGACCCGATCGGTAAGATAGGCGTTTCAGGAAGCGACCACAGATTTGCACTTCCGGTGGGATGGAGTCGTCCTCGCTTGAAACGAAATCTCTGACTGATTTTGGGATTGAGGGAACGATTACCACGATCGGTCGATTGACTCCGTTGAGAGGGCGAAGCCAAATTTGCCAGTATTCGTCAATTTCGTACGGATTATCCGGGGTTTTGATCTGCTCAACGCGAGCCACTTCGCCAGCCACTCGAACCCATTGGTTGCGATAGATCTCAGGTTGCTGAAGGAGCGGTAAGACACCAATGACTGGAACCGCTTCATTTGGAGCAGAGTAGGATTGGAGTAGGAAGCTATAGAGGCCATCAAAGTCACCGGATCGCCAAACGCTGCCGTCGATAACGCGACTGGAAGCTCGCCCATCGAGAGTTTCAAGAATCGCCGAAATCTTGGAATAGCTATTCTCATGTTCGGGGGTAATCTCACTATCTGACAAGGTGTCCAAGGCTGCAATCCATGCGTTAATCTCCTCTTGCTCAATCTCTTTTTCCGAACTTGTCCCAATCTTCTCGAGTTCTCCCAAAAGAATCTCAATACTCGAGGGAATCGATAAGCTATCTCTCCCAGATTGCCAGTCAAGCAAGGTTTTCAGCCAAAGTTGCTCGTCGGTTCGCGAAAGTACCTCGATTAGCCTACTTGCAATGGAGCGTTCCAAGGGCGTGATCGTCGTTGCTCCAAGCATGTAATGCCGAGGAGACGATTCCCCCGAAGAATTAGGGGAGTTTTGTATTTTCCTTGGATTTGTCGATACCGCTGATTTTTGGCTTGTTGATTGGGAAGGATCGAAGAAAGTTTGGTAGACTGACGGTCTAGCAGCCTGTTTCATCACCAAGAGGACCAGTACTAATCCGAGGCATAAACGGATGATTTTCCTGTAGCTTTCATTTGGCCGTGGGCGTCGGTTTTTGGTCCGATATAAATTGTCTCGGTCCAGTTGTGAAGGAATGCGCATTGGAGGTCCGAAAGAATCAGCTATGCTTGAAGGTTGAACAAAGCCATCCTACTCTAGTGCTACCTACGATGGCTAATTATCGGTCACCGAAACCATTTATAAGTTTTTATTGACCAACACTTTTCTGCGACGTTTATTTCTTATTCTCAATCACCGCCGACTTCCATGCCTAAGTTTTTCTCGTCTCCACCGAGATACCCAATCAGCTTATTCATGATAGCTACGGTGCTGGTCCTGATCGGATCGAGCCAGCTCACGAGTAATGCCGGTGAGCCCGCAGCGGATTTCCTGAAACGGCTCCGGGCAGCTGGTTACTATGATACCGCGATCGACTACCTGGGACGTTTAGACCAGTATCCGGGCGTTGAGCCGACGATTCTAGATGCAATCCCGCTGGAAAAAGCGCAAACCTACATCGATGCAGCTGGAGCAACTCGGAACGCTGAGAATCGAGACGAGATGCTTATCAATGCTGAAAGTGAGCTGACGGAATTCCTGAAGCAGTCGTCACATCCAAGAGTTCCTGAGGCTCGGATGCAACTTGGTAGATTGCAGATGGTACGCGGGATGCAGTTGATCACAACTTCACCTGATGCGGAGAAGCGATCTCGTGCACGCGACTCGTTTGTGGCTGCTGCGGGGACATTCGATTTGATCATTGCTGAGCTTCGTGAAACTCTGGTGCAAATGCAAGGCGCAAAGATCAATGCTCAAGAGAATCCTGAACAGGTAGCTCTTCGTGATCAGTATCGAGGTGAGTTTCTTCAGGCACTGAGTAGTTCGGGTGACGCTAAATTACAGGCGGCTCAAACGTACGCGGACCCAGCGACTGAGGGGAAAGAACTGCTTGAAGAGGCGTTGTCAACCTACATGGATCTGAGTGAGAAATATGACTCCTATGTCCAGGGAGCTATCGCAATGGTGCAGCGGGCGAAAGTCCAGCTTGCACTGGGGCAGAGGGCGCAGGCCTTGGATAGCTACATGCGGATGCTCGAACAACCTGAAGCAGAGCCTTTGCGTCTAGCGAAGTATGAGGCTGCGGCCGGGATGATCGATTTGATGCTCGCGGAGGAACCTCCTCGCTATCAGTCTGCCATTGATCGAGGTGAGCAATTGAGGGAGGGTGCGAGACCTACTGAACGCAACCTTCCCGCGTTGCAAGCTTTACGACTTGAATTGGCGAAGGCTTACTTAGTTAAGTCCGAGGATAAAGACAATCAAAAGCCAGCGGATGCTAAGCGAGCGGAATCCGAAGGGCGACAATTATTGATTCGTGTCAGTAAGGTTCCTGGCGAATATGCCGAGAAGGCGAATGCAATGTTGTCGGGTATGGGGATTAATCTCACCGAGGTCGCCGAGTTACCGACTGCTGATGATCCAGAGAGTTTGACAGTTGCTTTGGACGGAGCACGAGAGTTACTTTCAGTTCTTGATCAGCTAAATCAGTCAATTCAACTGCTAAGAAATCAGGAGAGTCCATCCGAAGAAACGAAAAAGCAAATTACTCAGAATGAAAAACAACTGGAAGATTCCCGTTTTATTGCAATTCAGCTTCTTCGGCGGGGTTTATCATTAGTTTCAACCGACAGCGATAATGAGTTAGTGAATCAAGCGCGTCAGATGCTGGCCTACTTGCTCTATCAGCAAGATCAATATCGCGAAGCTTCGGTGGTCGGTTTGTTTCTAGCGTATAACGCTCCGAGTTCTGATGCCGGTCTAAGAGGTGGATTACTCGCACTGAACGCTTTGCAGCTGCAGTTGTCCGAAAATCCCGACAACGCTCTAGCTTTGATGCAACTGGAGAAACTTGGGGCGTTCTTATCAAAAACCTGGCCGGATGAACCGGACGCGGCGGCAGCCCAGGGGGTTTTGATCAAGCTTGCACTGCGTGCCGATCGATGGCAAGAGGCTGGGGACCTAATCAAGGCGATGCCCTCCGGTGGTGAAAAAGCTTCGTACCAGAGATTAATGGGGCAGCTGCTTTGGAATAAATCGATTCAAACCCGGCAGGACGGTGATGCTGCTGCTGCTGATCAACTACTCGTTGAAGCAGGAAAAGAACTTAAGGTCGGGCTCGATGGTATTGCTGAGGGGCTGGCGGATGGTGAAGCGATGAAAGCCGCGCTTGTCTTGGCAAAAGTCGCCTTGAAGCAGGGGCAAATTCAATCGGCATCCAATGCGTTGGAGAACCAGAAATATGGCCCCGTTCCACTGCTGGAACGGCAGGGCGCCCCTACTCCGAGTTTCCCAGCGGACCTTTACAGTGTTCAGTTGCAGGTTTTAGTACAGCGAATGACTACGGAGGGTGAGGACACCACATCGCTTCTCAATCAAGCCACGGATGTCATGGAGAAATTGCGGGATAGCATCCAAGGCCCGAATGCTCAGCAAGAACTCACGAGAATCTTCATTCTGATGGCAAGGGATATTCGAGACCAACTTGACAACGCAGCGCCCAATCGTAAAGCGAAGTTAATTGAAGCATTTCGTGTCTTCTTGGATCGCATCACGGGAACGACGAAGGACATTGCGACCTTGCAATGGGTCGGCCAAACGCTTATGGATCTTGCGGAAGCTTCGATGACCGCGTCAGGTGTGCAGGCTGATTCACTGGCGACGGATCTGCTGCAGTCAGCAAACTCTACCTTCAAAAACTTGATGGAACAGGATGGTGGCAACACACCTGTGATCCAGTTTCAGCAGGGTAAGGCCTTGCGTTTACTTGGAGAGTATTCCGCATCACTCAAGGTTCTCGAAAGTTTGTTAAAGGAAAAAGCTTCGATGCTTGATGCTCAGGTGGAAGCTGCTCTTGCCTATGAGCAGTGGGCTGCCAAAGCACCGCCATCGGTGCAGTCGCGAGTTTATCAAGCTGCATTGGCGGGCGCACGGCCAGATTCACAACGAAAGAATGTGATCTGGGGTTGGGGAAAGATTTCTCAGGAGACGAGTCG
>JAYYHM010000020.1:0-2572 GCA_036148415.1 Planctomycetota bacterium | reverse complement strand
AGACTTTCTCACCTGACCAATGCTGCAGGAATTGCTGCAACCAAAAACTATTTACCGTGGGTGGTCCACTTTTCGATGCTTGGGCAAACCACGTCTTGCATCGAGCGATCTGTTCTGGGGCGACCCGCATCGCGTTGATCTCAGCCTCCGATAAAGCCTCAATTTGCAGTTCTGAATCTAAGACTCCAGAAGCTGCGATCCACAGCCTATCCCCATCGAGGGTCCTGATCCAACTCAGAGACTCATCACCACTCACGGACTCTTCAACACTCATTTCGGAACCATGCCCATCTCTTGAGTCACCTGCTCTACTCATCGGCTATCCAGTTCTGGCTTCCACGGCATCTCGCCTTACTGAGCCTCACCCGTGACGGAGGCCTTCAGGGCCGCCAATAAGCCATCCTGGTCATCCGTCCCAATGCGGTAGACCTTCCCTGTACGCAAATGTATCTCAACACTTTCAAAACCTGAAACATTCAATAGCCAACCGCCTCGAATCTTTCTAATTCCCCAACCGCAATACCATGGGGAACGGACGGGCCCCACCGACTGTATGTCTTTGAGCAGAAAATTGTACGCCACCAATCCCACTCCGAATTTGACACGCATCGACTCAGAATCAATGCGAACGGTCAATGAGTGAAAAAAAGTGACCACGGCCAGCATGATCGCTCCGACCGGAAGCATTTCATAGATCGGGAACCGTCCTTGATTGAATGCCAGATTCATCCCCAAGGGAATGCAAAGACAGATCAGGCAGGTGAGACGAATGACCCAACCCGGTTGAGTGTGCTGATACTGCATACCGTTTTCCTCACGTGTCTTATTCGTCGAGAGCGGGTGTCGACGCCGAATAGAAAGATACCACCACTCGAATAATCTGTCTATCTTTATCGAAAACAGAGAAGCAAACACCGCAAACCTCAAGAGAGCAGGCTGAATCAAAGCACTTCAAATCCACTATGATAAGGACCACTCACGATCTGGCGACACGAACTCGCAAACCCCTCTGGATCGTCCGGCCTATTAAATGCATCCCCTTTTTCATAGCAACCCGCGAGATGCGGCATCCAGGATTTCCAAACGGAGTTAGAATCTTGAGATCATTGAAGGCCCTTGTCCCGTTCTCGCTGCTACTGTCGCTCTGCATCGCTCGGCTCACAACCGCTCAGTCGCCGATCTTGCTTCCCGATTCGGAACTCATTCTGATATCCGATGGGTTTAAATTTACGGAAGGCCCCGCTGCAGATTCTAATGGTGACGTTCTATTCACAGATCAGCCAAACGATCAAATTGTCAAATACAGTTTTCATACCGGTGAGGTTTCAACATGGCTGAAACCCGCAGGCCGCAGCAATGGACTCTACTACGCCAGTGAAAAAAGTCTGATCGCTTGCGCGGATCATCAGAACGAACTCTGGGAGATAGACACCTTAAGCAAAGAACATCGAGTGATTACAAAAAACTTCGGTGATCGCCGATTCAGTGGGCCCAACGACTGTTGGGTTGACCAAGATGGATCCATTTATTTCACCGATCCTCTTTACCGCCGGCCCTATTGGACACAAAGCTTCTCTGATGATCACCCGAGAGGCGTTTACCGTGTCGATACCGAGGACAAGGTCCGTCAGGTAGCTAACGATCTCAAACAGCCCAATGGGATCATTGGAAATACCGAAAAGAGGCTTCTTTATATTGCTGACATCAATGCGGGAAAGACCTTTCGATACCGCATCCGAGAGGATGGAACGTTATCCGAAAAAACACTTTTCTGTGAGTCGGGGAGCGATGGCATGACCATCGACCAAGAGGGTAATGTCTACCTCACGGGACGTGGAGTCTCAGCGTATAACCCAGACGGAAAGAAAATCATGCACTTACCTGTGCCTCGAGGATGGACAGCCAATGTGACTTTTGCGGGTCCCGAACGACGGCACCTGTTTGTCACCGCGGGTGACTCCGTTTTTGTGATCAAAACGCAAATGCGAGGACGATAGCCAACGCCAGGTTTGAACATAAAAAAACCGCAACTTTTTCAGTCACGGTTCTTTTTTTAAAGGATGCAGGAATCCGCCCCTAGTTGCCCAGATGGCATCCACTAAAACGATAAGTTCATGGACACTTAACGAGGATCGGCCGTTTAGAGATTAGTGAGAGTGATCGAAATCTGGCTCTTTACCTTCGTAAGCTCGGTATAGATCAAAAACTGCCTTCTCTAGCCCCTTAGCCGTCGCGGGATCAGCAGACTGCTTGCATTTCATCGCATGCAGCATGACAGCATGTGCAGCAGTGAGTTGCTTGACGTACTTTGGATTATCTACTTTGATTCTTTGAGCCATGAAGTAACTTGCAATGGTCATCTGAATTTTGGTTGCATGCTCTTCTTTCGTGGCAATCCACCGACCGATTTGATTGACGGACTGAGCATCGATTTGACCGTCAGTTAGCTCATTCAGTTGTGTCTGTGCTTTCGAAATTGTCTTGCCATCCTCTAGCATCTGCTCGAAACGCAGCTGATCGCCATAGATACCACAGGGGACCTGACAATGGGCGAAAGCAAGGGAAGCGAACA
>JAYYHM010000019.1:0-2918 GCA_036148415.1 Planctomycetota bacterium | reverse complement strand
CTGAGAATCTAATGGTGCTTGGCGTTGCTACGTTCGGAACATCCGGTGCTCCGAAGAGCCAATGCGTTTTTGGATGCGTCAAAAAGCGCTTTTTTGTTCACCCCTGACAATTCCATGACATGGAGCGATCCACTACGCTGTAGCTCGCCTGGATCGCAGGCCAGCAGCTGCCGACTCTCGGTTCGGCATTAGATTGTCATTACTCATGGGATCGCCGAGATGATTCATCCAACACAAGTTGGCTATTGCACAAACGTCCATGCCGGAGTGGATCTGGAGACTATCCGGACCAATCTGGACCGATATGCCGTCGCCGTTCGGGATGCTGGAGATTCGGAAGACCTCGGTGTTGGCCTTTGGATCCCAGCTGAGGCAGCTCGCACCCTGGCTGGTAATTCGAGCGGGTTTGCTCGGTTTCTCCGAGATCGCCGACTGAAACCCTTTACTATCAATGGTTTTCCTTATGATAACTTTCACAAAGAGGTTGTGAAGCATCAGGTGTACATCCCCACATGGGCAGACCCGGCGCGGTTGCAGTACACCTGCCAGCTTGCAGATATTCTCGCAGATCTCCTAGAGGATGAGCCGGAGGAACACGTCGGCTCCATCAGTACGCTGCCATTGGGATGGCCTACTGTACTCAGCAACTCCAAGGCTCTCGATGCTTGCGGTGAGGCGTTGAGGGCGGTTTCCGAGCATTTAGCTCAGATTGAATCACGGTGCGGCCGTCAGATTGTCTTGGCCATTGAGCCGGAACCGGGCTGCGCCTTGGATACCACTGAGGATGTCATTCAATGGTTTGATAAGCAACTTCCCGATCGCGTCCACCGGAGATACCTGACGGTATGTCACGATATTTGCCATTCGGCGGTGATGATGGAGGGGCAGTCGGAGGTGCTTTCCCGACTGGCGACTGCTGGGATTACAGTCGGGAAAGTGCAGGTAAGTTCGGCCATTAAGGTCCGTTGGTCGCTGATGTCTTCGGAGCGAAGAGCTGAGGCGATACGGGAACTGGCGGCTTTTGGTGAAGATCGCTATCTGCATCAAACAGGACGCCGGTTGGGTACAGGGCAGTTTGCTTTATCTGAAGATCTTCCCGGGTTGCTAGCTGAGGTTGAGTCGGGAGCCGTGGATCTGGACGAAGAGCAGGCCTGGGTCGTGCATTTTCATGTTCCTATTTTTCTCGAGCGATTTGGTCATCTGGAAACCAGTCGAGACGATGTCGAGGAGTGCTTGATGTTTCTCAAAGAAGGGAACTTGAGGCCGAGCTTTACGGGACATCTCGAAGTAGAAACTTATGCTTGGACGGTTCTACCTGAAGCGATGCAGCAAAGAGGCCTTGCAGCGGATATTGCGAATGAGATTGCTTGGTTAAAAAAACTCCTTTGATCATCAACTCACTAGATCATCAACTAAATGGTTCATGACTCACCTTGGATCATGAAGCATGCGAGAACATCACCCTGGGGATATCAAAGGCGTGCGGGGTTGAAAGGTGTCTTCGGTGTTTCGCCGCTGGCATGCTGACGCAGTTTTGTTTGCAAGGTCTTGATGAGGGAAAGCGTTGTCGCATCGGGCGTGATGGCCAGGTTGTGGAATTCACCCGGATCGCTGTGGTGATCGTAAAGTTCTTGCCCCTCGACACCGCCAGCCCACTCGGTATATCGCCAACGGGAAGTTCTCAGACTACATCCCATTACCGGTTTGGTGAGCCTGGAGTCCGCGGGGCGAAGCACCTGAGTGACCGCAAAATCATCCCATTCCAGAAGCGGATCACGGAGAAGTGGCGTTAGATCTCGACCTGCTAAATGTGGTTGCCTCCGAAGCCCTGCGAGACTCAGGATGGTCGGATAGATATCCACAAACTCAACCACTCGTTGGCATGAATGACCAAGGTTTTCCAACTGTGGTGCACGAATCATCAAGGGTGACCGGGCTGACTGCTCGAAAAGTGTTCGTTTCTGCCAAATCCCCTCATGTTCACCCAGGTGATAGCCATGGTCGCTCCAGACCACCACAATCTTTCGGTTACTTTGGCCTGTCTTCTCAATGGCATCCAGGATTCGTCCATTTTGCGCATCAATGAATGACACACAGGCGTAGTAGGCTTGGGTCGCTTGAAGCAGAACGGGTTGAGGGAGATTGTAGTTGGGTATCGGACAATTGTGAGCGAAAGCCGCGGTCGGGATGTCTTCGCGATCCCCGGTCGGAGCATAGGGCAGTCGAAGCGTGGTGAGTGGATATTGTCGGAAGTATTTTTTTGGAGCCACGTAGGGAGTGTGTGGCCGGAAAAAACCCACGCCCAGAAACAGAGGCTTTTCTCGCTTTTTCGTAATCTGTCGTATCGCCTCCGTCGCGATCATCCCGTCCGTTTGTTCTGAGTCTGCACCGTCTGCAGCTAGCCAACTGAGCGCTGCACTGATTTTTCGGTGCGGTTCAGCGTTGGTGATCAGCGATTCCTCCGCTTTGTCTCGTCCTTTGGGATTGATGGTTTCGTTCCAAGAGGGTGGGTCATCAAATCCATCTGTGCCAATCGATGCCGGCACGTTGTAGTGGTAGATCTTTCCCACGCGAATCGCTTCATAGCCCGCCTCCTGAAAGGCCTGGGGTAACGTGACCACATCAGGAACCTCATCTCGGAAATGTCGATCTAAGTCATAGACTTTGATTTGGTCGGGACGTAAACCCGTCATGAGTGAAGCACGGGTTGGATTACAGAGCGGCAACTGATTGTAAGCGCGCTGAAACACGACACCCGATGCAGCGAGTCGATCCAGATTGGGCGTTTGGGCCACCACATCTCCGTAGCATCCTAATGTGCATGCAAGATCATCAATGGCAATAAAGACAATATTTGGCTGTGTGTTGTCGGTGTCTGTTACCTGCTGTCCACGACTTCTTTCGCCAAGAAACACGAA
>JAYYHM010000018.1:0-3258 GCA_036148415.1 Planctomycetota bacterium | reverse complement strand
GCCCTGACGGTGCATATGGTTCCCATGGATGAACTGGATCATCGAGTCGAACTTCGCAAACTCAGAAGGCTGCTCGAATCGCACCTCTAATGAGTGAGTTTTGGGTCTGCACATCGGACATAGTGATGCGAACCGAGACACCACCCCAACGATTCGCGGGTGAGAGGGCTCTGACGTGATGTGTTAAATGGACGGGAGCTTGTGAAATGTCCAAAACTGACTTGGATAGTTCGAATCTAAGTGAATATACCACCGGCATCCAAGTTTCACTTCAATCCGCGGTCTCGGGCGGATTGAACTTGAAAACTCGCTCTCGAGAGATGACGCCTCACCTTGCTTACGGTCGCCATCGAGGACCGATTCCAAAACGGGTGAGGCGAGCCGCGGTGATGGTTGCGATCTATCGCCATCCTGATCTCGGTTGGGTGGTTCCTTTGACTCTTCGGCCAATGCATCTCGATCATCACCCGGGGCAGATCTGCTTCCCGGGTGGTCAAGTTGAGTCAGGTGAGGACGACTTCACCGCAGCAGCCCGTGAATTCGAAGAAGAGTTAGGTTGTAGCGTTGTCGGTGCAACTCGAGTGGGAAAACTTTCATCTCAATACGTTTACGCGAGTAACAATCACGTTGTACCCGTTGTGGTGGTGATGTCTCGACCTGACAAGCCTTGGGACCCCGACCCAAAGGAGGTTGCGGAAGTTATCGAATTTCCCATTGATCAACTCACGAATCCAAAGTCGCAAGTCATGATCTCCCACACGGTGATGGTAAGATCTGAGTCCGCGAATCGCGGCAAGAAACAGGAGATCTCCGCTTACACCGAGGATACCCGGGATCTGGAGTCGGATACTCAAGCTGGATTCACTTTCCAGTCCCCTGCTTTTCAATACGGCGGATATTCCATCTGGGGAGCCACTGCGATGATGCTGCATGAGCTATCCTTGCATCTCCCCAAAGCGGATGGAGTCGGGTAGAGGGTGACCTTTTCACGTGGCTCGGCCCGTCCGCGGCAAGCAATCACGGCGCCCCGCTATCAAATTGACACACCGTCGGCGCTTCCTACAATGCTACACTTCCTACGCGAGAGTTGAATCTAGAAAGCGACGGGCACCGCATTTCCTCTAATAATTCCGGAGGTGGGTGGGTAACACGTTTATCGCTGATGACTTCTCCCGTACTATGTTTATCAGTAGAGCTTTCTAGGGTTTCATAAAAAAACAGCTTCGATCGAGTTAGAAGTGTGTACTTGTCAACGGTTTCGACCAGATAGACGAGGGCTGAGGCAAACCCGACGAGAGTTGTTAATAAACTTCGATGCATTCCCCTTTTCTTGATTAAGGTATCTCAACATGGCTTCTGACGCAGTTTTAGAATTTAGTGACGACAACTTTAGCTCAGAAGTCCTCGCGGCAGACGGGGCAGTTTTGGTTGATTTTTGGGCTCCGTGGTGCGGCCCTTGCCGTCAGATCGCTCCAATGATTGATGAATTGGCCGAAGAGAATCCTTCGTTGAAGATTGGCAAAGTGAATATTGATGACAACCCAGGTGTCGCATCTCAGTATGGGATCAGCAGCATCCCAACAATTTTGATTTTTAAAGGCGGCGAGATCAGTGATAGCTTCCTTGGGGTTCGGCCCAAGGCTTCCTTACAAGAAGCCCTAGACTCCGCTAGCAGCTAGGTCTATTTCCGAGCACCACCGTGACTAGAAGACTGACGTGTTGCCACAAGGTTTCAGGGCATTCGGGATAAGAAAATACTCTTTTCCAAAGAGCGCTGGTCTTTGACTCGTTGTAGAGCCCGATTCAGCGTTTGGTGGTTCGGGCTTATTTTTTCCAAGTTTGACGAAGAGTTGTAAGCGGTCGGAACGCAAGCACCTTTTCACTTTAAATTGATTATCAACACCTACTACGTTTCGCATCGCCGGCCAGTCTCGGGACTCGGCAAGTGGCTGGCAGTAGAAGGGTAAGACTTAACTACATCGGCGAGGTCACTGTGACAAGTTCAACCACCCACCCAATAGGATCAAAGAGCATTCAGGCTTTTGATCGGGCCAGAAAATTGATGCCCGGAGGTGTGAACAGCCCTGCAAGAGCTTTTGGGGCCGTCGGTGGATCCCCTCTTTTTATCGAGCGAGCCGAAGGACCTTACTTGCATGACATCGATGGCCGAAAACTCCTCGACTACATCGGGTCTTGGGGGCCAATGATCTTGGGACATGCCCATCCCGAGGTGCTTGAAGCGGTGATTCAAGCAACTCATCGTGGAACCAGCTACGGCGCGCCAACTGAAGCGGAATCCCGTTTGGCGGAACAGATTATCGAAGCTGTCCCAAGTGTGGAAAAGGTTCGCTTGGTGAGCAGTGGAACCGAAGCAACCATGAGTGCGATTCGCGTGGCTCGAGGCGCGACGGGGAGGCACAAGGTGATCAAATTTGCCGGTAATTATCACGGCCATGTCGATAGCCTATTGGTGGCTGCGGGGAGCGCCGCGGCCACACTCGGTGTTCCCGATTCACCCGGAGTGACACCCGGGGCCGGTCAGGACACGCTTGTGCTCGAATATAACAACGCGGAAGCCGTGCAGCAGGCATTCGCCGCTCACCCCGGCGAGATCGCGGCTGTGATTCTGGAACCCGTTGTGGGGAATATGGGCTGCGTCCCCGGTGATCCCCATTTTCTAAAAACCCTTCGGGAAGAAACACAGAAAGATGGTGCCGTTCTGATTTTTGATGAAGTCATGACTGGCTTTCGGTTGGCACTCGGTGGTGCTCAAGAGAGATTTGGAATCACACCCGATATGACAACCCTTGGGAAAATCGTCGGTGGAGGGCTACCATTGGGAGCCTATGGCGGTCGCTCCGAAATCATGGATCAAGTATTGCCCGCGGGTAAGGTCTTTCAGGCTGGTACCCTGAGTGGTAATCCAGTGGCTGTGGCAGCAGGTAGCGCAACATTGCGTTTACTGAGAGATGAATCGCCTTATGCATATCTTGACCAGATCGGTGATCGACTTGCGGCGGGCGTGGGGCAAGCTGCCCTCGATGCGGGGATACCGCATTGTGTTCAGCAGGTGGGAAGCATGATGACCCTCTTTTTTAATCCGGGTCCAGTGCGGAATTGGCCAGATGCGGATCGCTGTAACCGCGAGCACTTCGCTCGCTATTTTTGGGGGATGATTGATCATTCCGTTTATATGCCCTGCAGCCAATTTGAAGCACTCTTTATCAGTCGCGAGCATTCGTTGGAAATGATTGATCA
>JAYYHM010000017.1:0-3669 GCA_036148415.1 Planctomycetota bacterium | reverse complement strand
CAAAGCTAGATGTCGATTCTTCACCGCAAAGTGCCAGCGGAAACAGTAGCACGGAACCGAAAATTAAAATCCATAGGGATCGTAGCATGAGCATCATTTTCCTATTCAAACGTCAATCGGTGAGATCTTAACTTCAAAGTTCAAGCCATCGAAGAAGACGGAAGGAGGAGGGTGGCATGCCGACGGAATCCACTTTCCAACCGCCGCCTGTCATCAACAGACGTCCACGAATTGTCTTCAGATTTTCTACCTGTCCCGGAGTCTTGACTCTAACTTCGAGCCGATAGCCTTGATCATTTTCTGGCTTGAAACTTGTCGAAGCTACATCTCTGCAGTATAGGAAACTTGTACCACGCGTCGGGCCCCAGTTGGTCCATGTCCAACGGGATAACGGATGTGAGACATCAAGGACAGGGGATTGACTGCTCTTGTCAATCAGTTGGATGGCGACTTCGCTGTGCTTGAACCACTCCGGTGTATCATCGGCTGGAGCCGTATTGTGGCTCGCAGGACCTGCTTGGGGATTTGATTTAGCGTTCTGTCTAGCGATCCGGTTTTCATTGAAAGGGTGGACGATGGGGAGGACAATGCCGAGTGTGAATCGAGTTGTAGGCAACGGGGCGATGTGGAATACGGAATGACTTGGCTTAGAAAGGTCAAACAAGCCAAAGTCAAGCTGATATCGACTATCTGCTGCTTTGCTGCCTCGGTCTTCCACCGATCGACCTTGGGAGAACGTGTTGTCTAAACGATCATTTGGGTTATCTTGAGCGAATGTTAGGCGGTTTGCCCCGATAAGGCATGCAAGGCTGGCGACATAGATCAGGCACTGAAAGCTGAGTCTTGTGCTCGATGTTAGTCGGAGAGGTGTTGCCATTCGAGAATCTCGCTCAGGGTCAGAGGAAAACAGGTTATCGATCGGTAGCTTAGCACACAGTGATGCGTTCCATGACTCCGTTGGGTAATTGGAGACGCGATCGAGAGATGAAGGAAAGTGGGAAAAGATGAATTTTGCGAGCGATAATTGGGCCGGAGCAGCAAAAGAGATTGCAGCATCTCTTCAGGAGCACAGCGACGGCTTTTCACCGGCTTACGGCGCGAGCGACCTCGATCTAGCGCTCGAAAGACGGTTCAATGATCTTTTTGAAAAAGAAGTCGCGGTTTATTTCGTGGGAACGGGGACTGCGGCAAACTCCCTCGCTCTCTCCTCCATGAATCGACCCGGTGGATTCGTGCTTTGCCATCGCGAGGCGCACCTGATTGAAGATGAATGTGGAGCCCCCGAGTTTTTTACCTCCGGAGCGAGAATGGCGCCGATTGATGGTGAGATGGGGCGAATGGATCCCAAGCTATTGCTCGATGGGTTGAAGCGTTTCGATCCCAGTTTTGTGCACCATGGTCAGCCGATGGCGGTTAGTCTGACGCAATCAACCGAGTCAGGATCCGTCTATAGCATCGACCAGCTAAGTGAGATCGCCGAGATCACACACCGTTACGGTTTGCCGCTGCATATGGATGGAGCCCGCTTTGCAAATGCCATGGTTCGTCTCGGTGTGACGCCCGCCGAAATGACTTGGAAATCGGGTGTCGATGTGGTGTCTTTCGGAGCCACCAAAAATGGCTGTTGGTGTGCCGAGGCGATTGTATTTTTCGATCCCCAAGCCGCTAAGCAGTTGCCGTTCATTCGCAAGCGTGCGGCTCAACTTTTTTCAAAGACACGCTTCATCGCGGCGCAGCTTCATGCCTACCTTGATGATGATTTGTGGATTCGTTTGGCAGCCCATGCAAACGCAATGGCAGAACGGCTCATTCAGGGGATTGAACTCAAGGCTCAGATCGAGATAGCCTGGCCCTGTGAGGCCAATGAACTTTTTGTGACGATGCCGATTCAACTGGCAGAACAGTTAGAGCAAGCGGGAGCGAGGTTCTATCCTTGGCCGGTTCCTAATTGGTTCAATAATGAAATGAAATCGGGGGAAGGCCTTTATCGCTTGGTGACCAGTTTCGCAACGAGTGAAGCGGATGTGGATCAGTTTCTTGACCTGCTACCAAGATAAAATTTGAGGTTGACGGATCAGCCCCGCTTTTAAGACCGTAAGCTTATCTTGAAAGTCTGATCCAAACCTTTTCCCAATCGCTCTCATTTTGCGAAAGGATTCGCAGGGGTGTGAACATTCATTTCCAGCAATTATCGACGAAAGTTCGGCTCCACTCAAAGAGGTTGGCGAAGGTTTATCCGCGCTGCATCATGGCGCAGTGGTTGAGCTTTTTGCTAATCGGAATGTTGATACCGATCGGTTCGACAGGTGGAGAGTCGCTGGATCGAGATGCATTGCTGCAAACGGGGTATCCATCTTTTGACCGCGTTGAAAGTGATCCTCCTTGGCTTCCGCATTGCGTTAATGATCTTAATGTCTTCGGGAATGCGATTCTGCCTGCCTCTGCAGAAATCTTCGTGACCAGTGAAGAACCTGAACCTCCTAGCTTTCCATTGACTTCGCAAGCCAATTCGATGTGTGAGGTCGGGGCAGAGGAATTGGAATTGGAGCGTTTTAAGCGACAGGCTTTACAGAGTCTTTCACTTGAATTCGGTGGGGTGAGTCGGCTAGATTCCCAAGGGCTCCGCAATGGCTATCTGGAGATGGGGATTGGTTCCGGCTTACCACTCGGAAGTCTCGATCGCTTACTGGGAGTGACGCCGCGCGTTCGAATCGACTGGCTGGGATTGCAGGATTCCTCGATATTACCCCAAGGATATGGAATCGCGTCCGATCTCTATCAATTCGAACTTCAGTTCTTTTATCGACAGGAGATCACCAAGCGGCTCTCAGGGATGGCGATCATCTCGCCGGCTATTCGCAGCGACCTATCCACCGATTATCGCGCCCTCCGTTGGTTTGTTTTAGCTCTAATGAATTGGGAGTGGATTCCGGATCGAGTCACTCTTTCTGGCGGTTTTGTCATGCTTGGGCGAGCTGACTTACCGATTCTTCCTGCTCTGGGGTTGCTCTGGACGCCAAATCGAAGGACACAACTCGATTTCCGTTTCCCAATGGCCAAAGCTGCCTATCGACTCACCAAGGACGGAGGTCGGTCAGAGACTTGGGCCTACGTGACTGGTGGACTTGGCGGCACGACATGGGCTGTCACACGGTTGAGTGAAGCTACATCGAGTCAAGGCTCTCCGTCGACTCTTGAGCAGACCGACGAATTTTCACTTCGTGACTATAGGCTGCTGTTGGGCTGGGAACGTCAAATTTCCGGGGGGGGAGGTTGCTTTGTCGAGGGTGGATTTGCTTTTGCTCGCCGTCTGCGGTGGGAAACTCCAAGAGTGGAGGTAGAAATTCCCAGCGCAGGCTTAATCCAAGCTGGATGGCGGTACTGATTCGACTGGTTTTCAGGATTTGTGGGTAGGACCGCGGAAACATGGCTATTGACGCTAACTTACGGCTATTTCTATACTTCGGTCCTACTAATACATGACTCAACTTGCGATAGATGGTACATGAGCAGCGAACGGCGTCACCAATTGGAACACAACGAACTCGCAGTTTGGCTGGGAAAGGTCAATAAGTCCATCGAGCCACATTCCAAGCCCATCGCGGCTGTGGTTGCCGTAGTCGTTGTGGCAGGGGTCGCTTGGAGCTTTCTCACCACCGAGGAACTCGC
>JAYYHM010000016.1:0-5513 GCA_036148415.1 Planctomycetota bacterium | reverse complement strand
GAAAGCCACGCAAGCGGCAGTGCTTGAGAAGACTAGGGTGTTTTACGCTGGCGGATAGACGGATAAACTCTTAACCAGCCGTTTTCAATTCACTATTGATGGATCATCACCATGCCTTCAGTCCTAGCGATTGCCGCTCATCCTGATGACATTGAATTTCTCTTCACCGGCACGCTGCTGCAGTTAGCCAAGCGAGGGTGGGATTTGCATTACATGAATCTTTGTGACGGATCTCGCGGCAGTACCGTTTTGAGTCAGGAGGAGTGTGCTGCCACAAGATTAGAAGAGGCCAAGGCCTCATGTCGACACATAGGTGCGAGGTTTTATCCTCCTATTTACGCTGACATGGAGTCCATTTATACGACCGAGAATTTAAAGAAGGTCACAGCGGTAGTTAGACAGGCGAAACCATCGATCGTCCTCACCCACTCGCCTCAAGATTACATGGAAGACCATGAGATTGCATGTAAACTTGCCGTCAGTGCGGCATTCTCCCACTACATGCCAAACCTAGTCAGTGATCCACCCACAGAAGTTTTTAGTGACCCGGTGACGGTTTATCATGCTCAGCCCATCGGTAATACGACGGCTTTGGGTGATCCTGTGTACCCTCATTTCTATGTTGATGAGACCGAAGTCATTGAACACAAGGTTCAAGCTTTAGCGTGTCACGTTAGTCAAAAGCAGTGGCTGGATGAAAGTCAAGGGCAAGACAGCTATTTAGAAACTTTGCGTGAAATGAGTCGGCAAGTGGGGCGTATGAGCGGGCAATTTCAATATGCCGAAGGTTGGCGTAGGCACCAACACTGGGGATTCTGTGGGCCCGATGATGACCCATTGCGTGCGGCGCTAGCCGACATTATTCAAGAGGGTTCTTCACCGGAACCGCTACCTTGATTACCTCGCCAAGATAAAGCTCGAACTACCGGAAAATACAATCCTTTAATCGAGCTTTTAACCAAGCGACTAACCATTCCAGTTCAGACCGTCGTGCAACTGGTTTAGGTTATTCGCCTCAGCCTCTGTCACGACCAGCATATCCTCGATTCGAACGCCACCGACGTTGCGACCATAAAGACCAGGTTCGATGGTAAAGACCTCGCCTTCGAGAAGCTCTCCACCCCCGTGGTCCAACAAGATAGGTTCATGTACATCCAAACCGATTCCATGGCCTGTACCATGTTGAATGCTTGGTGCATCAGTGATTGTGCCTCGAGATACGGCATAACCATGTTTGATCAACGTATTCTCTGCCGCTTTATGAACGTCATCACCAGTGTTACCCGCACGCAAGAGTGCTGTTGAAGCTGCCTTGGCATCTAGTACCGCCTGATGCATCGCCTTGACTTCGTCGGAGGGTTCGCCATGAACAACCGTTCGCGTGCAATCACCCCAAAGTCGAGAAGAGTCATCACGTGGAAACAGATCGAGAATGATCGGGACGCATGTTCGTAACTTGCCTTCGCCAGGATGATGGCAATCCGCTACATGGGGTGCTGTCGCGCAAATTGCTCCGTGTCCCATGCTGAAGCCGCGTTGCATAAATTCGACGGCCGCCATAGCACGAACTTTTTGGCAGGTAAGTTCTGTATCCTCATAACGCAACAAACCCTCCCGATCTGCTGCACAATTGGCAATGCGTTCGCACAGAAGCTTCATCACTTCTTCGGTGATATTCTGAGCTTTTTGCAATCCGGCAATTTCTTGATGGGTTTTTTGCCGGCGATCGATAACGCCTAAGCCTTCATCGTATTGAACTTTGATTTCCGCTTCTTGTAGGTGCCACGCATAGATGTAGGGTAACGATCGATCCGCGAAGACTTCTTCAACTTTGGCGGCTCGTAGAAGTTGGGTAGCGGCCTGGGCAGTGGCCGTTTCTCGATCCGAACTCAGGCCGAAAGGTGGTGCATATTCGGCTGGACAGGTTACCTCGTCGGCATGGCTCATCTTCATGACACGATCCATTTCCAGATCGCGAACGAGCGCGATCCGCTTTGAATCGAGTTCGATCCATGCCGCTGGATCTCCCAACGGCACGCCGATTCTCTTGAATAGCGAAGCATTCTTATCAGGATATCCTGCCAGGATACGAGCCGAAGAGGGCGAGGTTTTCATGCTTGAATCCATTTAAAACGGTGGGAAAGGAAAGAGGGTGGCAAAGACCATTGTAAAAATTAAGGCAGAGATACCTAGTCCGATACTCATGGGTGTGATGACACGCAAACCTTCAGCTTCGGTCATACCACTCATCCGAGTCATGACCCAAAAAGCACTGTCAGTCATCCAGGAAACGGGTTTGCTGCCAGCTCCGATTGCCATAGCTAAATAGACGGGATGATAGGGTAGGGACTCATTGGCGAAGCCCTGCAATATTCCTGCAGCGGTAATCATCGCAACTGTGGCCGAACCCTGAAGGGTTCGAACGGAGGCGGTGAGTAACAAAGCCACAAGAAGTAGCAAAAGTCCAGGCACCCCGTTAGTCAAGGAACCAACTGCGTCCCCAATGCCAGCCTGACGGAGCATTGCACCGAATGCCCCACCAGCGGCTGTGATCAGAATAATGTTACCTGCTGATGCAAGTGACCTAGAGATAAGTGATTCACGGTTGGATGCCGAACAGTATTTCCTTAACGACAGAGCGAAGGCAGCTCCGATTGCAATTGCTACGTTTTTATTGCTGAGGATGAGAATCGTATTAGTGATGGAGCCTCCAGCGATCCAATTTGAGCTGATGAGACTGTTCGCAAGGGAACCCAAAGCGATAAGTGCGACTGGAACGCAAATCGGTGCCAAAGCACGAGAGAGAGATGGCATTGTGGTTTCAGTGGCCGAGCTTACCACATCGGGCAAAGAGTCTGCCGATGGGGATTCGCTGAGGTCTCGGAGGGGAATTTCAACGAGGCGATTGATTAGGCGAGCAATTCCCAGTGAGGCGATGCTGCTGCACCCGCCGATGAGCAAACCAGCGAATAACATCGTTGAGATATCGATCCCCAGCTCTCCCGCCACAGTTAACGGTCCAGGTGTGGGGGGAATAAGTGAGTGAGCGATAGATCCACCAGCAAGGATTGAGAGAATAAATAAAACGTAATCCTTTCCCAGTCGCTCCCTCAACGATCTTGCGAGGGGGACCATCAGATAGAAAACAGTATCAAAAAAGACCGGAATCCCGATCACAAATGAGCTCGCTGCCATCGCCTCAGGTGCTCGCTTGGGTCCGGTGAGGTTCAAGATTCGGTCCACAATCACTTTCGCGGCACCAGATTCTGTCAGGCACTGTCCAATGATGCTTGCCAAAGCAATGAGTATTCCTATTTTTCCAGCTGTACTGCCAAACTCATTGGCTAATCGCATAGGTGCCGACACGACCGCCGGCTGTGAAACTAACTTTTCAGCCTCTGCAGGGGTCATCGCCTGCTTTTCGACTTGAGTTTCAGCGTATCGCTGGACTGCGGCATCCCCCATCAGAGCCGAAACAAGGAGTCCAGCCAGCAGGAGCGTCAAAAAAGCATGAAGTCGGAAAACAAGAATGCAAACGAGTACAACAATGACCGCGGAGATGACAAGTAGCCAGATATTCATGCAGGAATTCGTCTCGAGCAAGAGGTGCGGCAGACGGTCACTTCCCATCCCGCCTTAATGCATTAACCTAACGATTTCCCGAACGGTTGTCCCATTGAATTATCCAGAACTACTGAGGAATTCGCTGTTATATTCGGCCTTACCGTGTTTAAGCTTTTAGGAAGCTTAGCAGTCGCCAAGGGAGCCTTTGGAAAATCGCAGGCAGAGTTCAACGCGGTAGGCTGAATCGAGGTGTTTTTCCTCGGGAACTTGAATGTTAGATTGTTTCCTGTCGATCCATCTTTGTTAGAGAGATGCCGAATCTGCTAAAGGAGAGGCAGATCTTCCAATTATCGGTCAAAATCGACATGGATACCCTGCGCAACGTGTTTTTTAGGACAAACACAGAAGAAGACGATTCCAAGTAGAACGTGGGCAGATGGCCTTAATTTTTGCGAGGAATCGCGTGAAAAACAGTAAATCGAACAGTAAGTAGTAATACCGTTATTACAGTGATTTGCCAGCGGTTACTCGATATACACTTTTTACCCCGGTTAGCACTTCCACTATGAGCTTCTCTTCCGAAACTGAGACGAGCTTTTTTCTGCGGCACGAGTTCGCGATTCGGCGATTGCATTCCTTGCTGGGTATTGTTCCCCTCGGCCTGTACATGGTGATACACCTTGCTACCAATGCGAGCTTGTTGAATGCACCCGAAACCTTCCAGCGTGCTGTGTACCTCATTCACAGTCCGGGGAAGCTCTTGCCTTTGATTGAGTGGGGATTAATTTTTTCCCCGTTAGTTTTCCATGCTGCTATCGGAGTATGGATCTCGAAAACCGGAAAGATCAACAGTGGTCAGTATCGATTCGCGAGCAATCGTCGCTACACCTTTCAGAGATGGACTGGGGTCATCGCTTTGGTCTATCTATTTTTCCATATTCTTCATCTCCACGGCTGGTTTCATAGTGATTTCTGGTTAGCGGTTGTGCGACCGCAAGGTTTCGCCACCTTCCGGCCTTTCAACGCAGCTAGCACTTTGGTGCTGGCGATGGAGGGTTACGTCTGGCCAGCATTTTATTTTGTCGGAGTGATGTCTTGCGTGTACCACCTCGCCAATGGTCTCTGGACAGCTGGGATTACTTGGGGTCTGTGGGTTTCGCCCAAGGCACAGGTCAGGGCAAGCAAGCTCTGCACAGTGATCGGTGTTGGCCTGGCGGTTGTAGGAGCAAGCGCTTGGTGGGCAGCAGTGTCTCCTTCCGCTGAAGACGCGGCATCAATGGTTAAAGTTGAAGAGAGGATGTATCAGTCAGCAACAGCGTCGGGCATGGTGACAGACAATCCGGATAAGAGATCCAATCCACCAGCGGCAATAGAAAATCCAATCGTAGTTGCCAACGAGTGAGACTACAGAAAAAGCACCATCAAAGCACTTCAATCTGTGCTCTTTGACCGGTGATTTTTCCGCGCTAGATATTAAAATTTAGACACAACACTTAATCTGAGAAAACGGTAGATCGAAGATGGCAAAGCATCGCGTAGTGGTGATTGGTGGAGGACTGGCCGGCCTAGCATCGACAATGAAACTTGCCGAGCTGGGTGTCGAAGTGGATCTGATTAGTCTTACACCTGTGAAAAGATCCCATAGTGTGTGCGCACAGGGTGGTATCAATAGTTGTAACGATCAGACTCGCCAGTTAGGCGACAGTGAGTGGAAACACTTTGATGATACCGTCTACGGTGGCGATTTTCTTAATCATCAACCGCCAGTCAAAGAAATGGCATTTTGGGCTCCAAAAGTCATCGATCTAATGGATCGACTTGGGGTTCCTTTTAATCGCACTGGTGAAGGGTTTATCGATCGCAGGCGGTTCGGGGGAACTCTCTATAAAAGGACAGCATTTGCGGGAGCCACAACTGGCCAGCAATTGTTGTACGGTTTGGATGAGCAG
>JAYYHM010000015.1:0-5732 GCA_036148415.1 Planctomycetota bacterium | reverse complement strand
AAGAGTGGTGTCATCGTGTTTTATGCTGATACTCTCCACAATTTAGCGGGTTGGAATCAAGCGTGTTTCGTGACACAGCATAAAAATCGAACGATTTGCGGTGAACCGGAGGGTAGAGTGGAGTTCTTGAGCTCATGGATTAGTTCATTCGACTGTCCATGTATCGCCAGCATTGAAGAGTTGGTTCAGATCACCCCTCCCTTTGGAAGCTTCCGCCGCCGCGACTTGATCATTGATCTGATCGTCATAAGTCGGTATTCCACTCACTGCTCGCAATACTCCAATCGGCTCGGGCATCGCTGGATAGTTCATTCGTGCTAGCATCATCTGAATCGATGGGTTTGGATCGCTTTCGTCGTGAATCAAGAGATCATCCACTGGGACTTCTGTGGTATCCACTACCTCAAGATGCGTCCCGACTAGTCGGATGCCCTTCGTGCCGTTGGCAAAGATCAAGGGTTTCCCATGTTCCAGTTCGATGACGTTGTCTGCCCGCTGCTTTTTCTCCTGAGCATACGCCATGGCTCCATCATTGAATACATTGCAGTTTTGATAGACCTCAACCAATGAAGTGCCTTTGTGCGCGGCCGCTCGTTTCAGAGTTTCTCCGAGGTGTTTGACGTGAGCATCAATGCTACGGGCGACGAAGGTTGCTTCGGCCGCCAATGCTACCGAAAGCGGTTGCAAGGGATGATCGATCGAACCCATCGGTGTACTTTTCGTGACTTGACCTTCCACGCTCGTGGGACTGTACTGACCTTTGGTGAGTCCATAAATTCGGTTGTTAAATAACACGATATACACATCGAGATTACGACGCAGGACATGGATAAAGTGATTCCCACCAATTGAAAGCGCGTCGCCATCTCCGGTGATTACCCAGACCATCAGGTCGGGCCGAGTTGATTTTAGCCCGGTTGCAAAGGTAGGGGCGCGGCCGTGAATGCTATGCATCCCATAGGTGTTCATGTAGTAGGGGAAGCGGCTGCTGCAACCAATCCCACTAATGAATACTGTCTTTTCCCGCGGGAATCCCAGGTCAGGTAGTACCTTTTTCATTTGTGCGAGGATGGAGTAATCACCGCATCCGGGGCACCAACGAACATCTTGGTCTGAGGCGAAATCGGAGGCTTTAAGAACAGGTAGCGTCATCTGCTTGAGTATCGTCTTTGTAATGAATGAGAGAGATCACCTTGGAACAACAACACATGCTCATGGTGCGTTGTTGCTGATCATGGATCTGTTTAAAGCTCGTTGTTGATGGAATCCGTTAGTTCCGACACGGTAAACGGTTTACCTTGCACTTTATTAATTCCTTTACAGTCCACAAGATATTTTGAACGCAGAAGCATCATGAGTTGCCCTTGATTCAATTCAGCAACCATCACCTTCTTGAAGCGACTCATCACGTCACCGAGATTGGCCGGCATCGGGTTGATGTGACGCAGGTGCACATGACTTACCGAGTGCCCTGCTTCGCGGCAGCGTTTTACTGCGGTGTGACATGCGCCGTAGGTACCGCCCCAAGAGACCAAAAGCAGGTCACCGCTTTCGTCCCCAAAGACTTCTTGAGGTGGGATCCGATCCGCTATTTTCGCGACTTTATCTGCGCGAGTGTTCGTCATGTGTTGGTGATTGTCTGGATCGTAGCTGACATTTCCGGTGCCATCTTCTTTCTCCAAACCTCCTACTCGATGCATCAAGCCAGGAGTACCCGGGATCGCCCAAGGCCTTGCCAGATATTCATCGCGTGCGTAGGGCATGAAAGGTTCCGCTTCATCAGAGCCTTCCGGATGTTGAACCGAGATCTTGGGTAACTCTGATAGATCGGGGATTCTCCAAGGCTCGCTTCCGTTAGCGATGTAGCCATCAGATAGGATCATGACCGGGACCATGCATTCGGTAGCGATTCTCCAAGCTTCGATTGCAACATCGAAGCAGTCACCAGGAGACCTGGGGGCCAAAACAGGGATCGGCGACTCTCCATTGCGCCCAAACATCGCTTGAAGGAGGTCGCTCTGCTCGGTTTTCGTCGGTAAGCCCGTGCTTGGACCACCTCGCTGCACGTTGATGATGATCAAGGGCAGTTCCAAGATCATCCCCAATCCCATCGCCTCTGCTTTGAGTGCTATTCCAGGTCCACTGCTTGCAGTGACCGCCATGCCGCCACCAAATGCGGCACCAATGGTTGAGCAGACTGCTGCAATCTCGTCCTCGGCTTGGAAGGTTCGAACGCCGAAGTTTTTGTACTTCGTTAGCTCATGCAGAATGTCGCTGGCCGGGGTGATCGGGTAGGTCCCGTAGAAAAGTTGCTTTTTGCTAAGTTCTGCTGCGGTGATCAAGCCCCAAGCTAACGCCTGGTTGCCCATGATGTTCCTGTGATTCCCCGGTATTAGCTCGGCAGCTTCCACCTGATAGCTTTCGCCAAAGGCTTCGGTGGTCTCGCCGTAGGCCCAGCCTGCTCGCAGCGCGGCCTCGTTGGCCGAGGCCACCTCGGGTTTTTTGCTGAATTTGTCCTGAATGAATCGAAGTGTGGGTTCGAGCGAACGCCCGAAAAGCCAATACACCAAACCCATCGCAAAAAAGTTTTTGCATCGATCAGCTATTTTTACGCCAAGTCCAAATTCAGAGACGGCCTCACGCGTCAGCCGAGTCATCGGAACTTTGATGATTCGATAGGTTTCTTCGAGCACATTGGCATCGAGTGGATTGGATTCCACTTTGGCCAGTTTGAATTCTTTCTCGTTGAAGCCATCTTCATTCGCAATCAAGATGCCTCCCTTTCGGAGGTCACCGAGGTTGGTCACCATGGCGGCTGGGTTCATGACCACTAACGCATCAAGGACATCACCGGGTGTAAAGATTTCTTCACTGGCGAATTGGACTTGGAACCCAGATACGCCCGCGCGGGTGCCCCGTGGCGCTCGGATCTCGGCAGGGAAGTCAGGAAACGTGGCGACATCATTACCCGCTAGAGCACTGGTGTTGGTCAACTGCGTCCCTAGCAATTGCATTCCATCACCCGAATCGCCCGCAAGCCTGACAGTGATCCCCGATACCGATCGGATTGTTTTTGAAGTAGTTGCTTCCATGTGCTAACAGTTTGATCCCGACACTGACCAAGAAGGACCGCGGGAGGGGAGAAATCAGTGTTGCTGGTGTACCGTCTCCGGCGTCAATCCTTAGTTTATAATTCTGCTTCTGACTCGTAATGGTCAGTACGGGTGTATTCCCGAAAATGTGCGAAAAAACAGCTTCTTTTTCACTTTCGAACCATAATCGCATCCGACCAGAGACTCGGGTCATCGGTGACGGGGTACTCCGGACCCAAGCTGAGGCCTTGCCATCCAAGCTCGCGATCCATGACCGCGTAGTAAATCGCAACTCGAGGCTGTTCATCTGGATCGAAGCCTGTTAATGCTTCTTTGGGAATCCACCCCATGATTTGATACCCGTCGTGTCGCAGGTTGGTTTTCAGGGGAAGTTTCCTGGCGTCAAAAGGTCGAGGATGGCTCCGAGCTCGATGAATCGGTACCATCGCCGCCACCGCGTTTTCCCTTCGCGGTCCCCCGCCAGATGGCATCCAGAGGAAACGATGGCAGTATTGACTCGCTCGATGAATCCCTGGGCTGCAGCGTGTATCGATCCAAAGGTGAAACCCATCGCTCTCATCCAAACGGGTTTCTCGGCACCAAGGTACCTGACGCTTTCCCTTGACGGAGGCCTGAACCGCTATTCCCAATTCATTCCAGCCGATCCGGACGTCTGCAAAGATGGGACGATCGGACAATCCTGAGAAACAGGGAATACGATAGTCTTCAGAGAGTGACAAACCCTTCGGTGTCCACTCCCCTTGCCAATATTGCACAGGAACTTCCATCCGAAAAAGCAGTGCCGGGTCAATAAGCTGGTTTGACATGAACGGGCTTCCTCTCCACTCTAGATCCGTAGGGCCTGAGGCCGGGTCAATGTCCGCCCCAGAAGCACGATGCTCCTGGGGAAGTTGCTCGGTACTAACACCTTGGATGTAGGGTAATTCAATCTTCGATGCCTAGTACGATAGTCTTGCAGTCCCGGAGACTCTTCGCACACCTTAGTATTCTAGTCGAGCAGCACGGTACGATAGTCGAGCCGATCTGTCGACCAGACTCTACCGGGTCAGTTCAAACGTGCCGACGTCGCGGCGTCCTTTGAATTCTGCGCGAAATTGATCGCGTGTAACGGTGGCGTCCATTTCATAGGTTCCCAAGAGTGGGAGACGCTGGGATGAATGGAGTTTCCAAACGGATGTAGGATCATCTGCAGAAGTCGCAACCAGATCCAATTTCGCTGGGTAAGCAAAGGGTATGACTTTCAGGAATCTCCCGGTAAAGACTGCTCGATAGCGATTTTCGTCAATCTGGCGGATGCGAGCACGCAGGGGTCCAGTGTGCCCGGTTGACTGGCTCTCCCACTGACCCTGCCATCTTCCTACGGGAGACCATCTGCTTGTGGAGGCATCGGCCGCACAGAGTGACTGGTCCAATTGTGGAGGGAACACGCACAATACGACCAAAGTCAGTAAACGAAAGACTCTCTCGGTGGTTTTTCGGTTGGCGATTTTTATCATGGTTTAGGGTGGGTTATTGTTTGGGGGTGTCGAAGTGCACGAGCCACTCATGTCACTATATTCACTGAGGAAGCTTTTTTCGAATGCGAGAACCTAAATAAAAAACTGGGCCTCGATGAGACCCAGTTTACTAAAGAGTGACCTTGCTTCACTTACAAAAAGGAATAAGTCAGTTTGGTGTTTTAACTCTATCGACCTGCTTCCCTCTAGCGACGGAAGCGTGGATTGCAGTTGACGCGTCCCCGATTTCGAAAGTAGGTGGGTTGGTGGTAGCTTCGGTATCGAGGATAGCTGGGACGATAGAACGGGCTGACGTGACGCTGCACGATGCTTGAACGGAAGAAACTGTTGTAGCTCGGTCTGCAATTTCGTGCCTGGCTCCCGAATGTGATGCTGATCCCACCCCACGTTGGAGTGACTCGCACATCCGCTTTCGCCTCCTGAGTACCTGACAACGCTACGGAAACCACGACGAATGCGGGGATAAGAATCCATCTTTTTTGTGATAACATCGTTCACATCTCCATCTAACTAAGGTGGGAGGCCGCGAGTGAGAGCTCCCGATCGAAGGGAGACACTTTGGATCACACTCGCTTGCTTTTGTTCGCATCAGCCTTAAAGCGAAGGCTGTGCCAAGAATTAAGCATTGAGAACATTTTCTTAAAATGATCGCGATTTTAAGCAATTCACTGATAAGGATTACCAGCTAGGTCCTCCGCTCACGCTATCGACCCCCAAGAGGGGACTCGTCAGTGTCGCGATTAAGAGACAGTGTATCAAGACGTGTCTCAATTTGATTGCAACCGGTGGTTGATAGCCTCAAACCTTTAGGAATCAGATGTCTTTCATCTTGGGTTCAAGGTAGGTCACAGTGGAGTGCATGCTGGCGAGATTCCCATAATCTTCTTCCGGGATTTGCACGCGATGCCTTTTCCTCAGCTCCATGACGATGTCGAGGAAGTCCATGCTGTCGAGTTCAAGCTGATCGCGAAACGCTTTTTCATCGTCGAGATTATCCAAATCTTCGTCTGGTGAAATGTCTTCGAGGATATCGAGGATTTCATCGCGAATTTCTGCTGGCGTCATGGATTCGAATTCTCCAAGGATGTTGCTGAACCGCTGT
>JAYYHM010000014.1:0-4336 GCA_036148415.1 Planctomycetota bacterium | reverse complement strand
TTTCATTCGAAAATTGCTCGGTGAGATCTTTTCGGCGGAGATTGCCGGACAAATTCGAATCCAATACGGCGGAAGTGTCAAACCAAACAATGCTACCGAGTTACTCGGGCAGCCGAACATTGATGGAGCCCTCGTTGGTGGGGCGAGTTTGAAAGTGGAGGATTTTGCTGGCATCATTCATGCTGGCTAGTATCCTTCTGAGTCCTCCCAAAACCTTCTAATCTAAATTGAAGTGAATACGAAATGATAATCTTACCTTTGGCTTCTCTCTCGGGTGTGTTGCTCGGTTGGCTGATGGCCTTCCTCTCTTTGTTTCTGATTATGCTCATCCTTATCCAACGGGGTAAAGGTGGCGGTTTGACCGGTGCATTGGGTGGGCCTGGAGGACAAAGTGCCTTCGGTAGCAAAGCAGGTGATACCTTTACTGTGATCACAGTAGTCGTCGCTTCACTGTGGGGTCTCGCTTGTATTATCACCATGCTGGTTCTCGGGGATGTTGGCGGTAGCACTGCCACGGCAAGCGATCCGCAATCCAATACCGAAGCGGTAGCCGAAGCCTCAGAAGAGCTTGAGGAAGTGGATGCAGGTTCCGAATTGGTCGTTCCCTCCACCGATAACACGACCGAGGAACTGGAAACGGATGAAGACGGGGAAGAAAGCGACTCAGCAACTCCATCTGCCGATCTCTCGCCAAACGACACTGAGGCAGCCGATGACTCGAGTTCGAACTCCGAAGCGTCGACTGATACCGAAGCGGAAGAGACCGATGAACCTGCTGCTGAGGGCGAGCCAGCAGAATCAGATTCCGAATAAGCATCGGACCGCTTCTGCAAATACCCTCTCTTCACGCGGCTAAAGGCTACGACCATGACAGATCAGCAGACTGCCATCGTTCGAAGTATGACAGGTCAGGGCCATGCTCAGAGGATGGGTGAACAAGGGAATGTTCAGGTAGAAATACGGACCGTCAATAGTAAGGGCTACAAGTGTGTTCCCAAGCTTAGTGATTCCCTCGTAGTGTTTGAGAGTAAGATTGACGCTCTGGTCCGCAGCAGGATTCATCGAGGTACGGTCCACCTACATGTGGTCTATAGGCACCCAACAGCCAAAGAGATCCCCGTAATCAATCAGATTGCTGTGGATGCTTATCTCGAAGCCTTAACGGAGACGGTTCATCGACGTGGTGACCTTTTAGGACCCGTTGATTTTGCATCCCTAATGTTGCTGCCCGGTGTATTAAGTGTAGGACCTTCTGATCATGGGGATGAGCAAGGTGTTTGGGAGTTGCTACAAGAGACCATCATTTCCGCGATCGACAATCTTGACGAGATGCGAAAGACAGAGGGACAGCGAATGTCTCATAGTCTTCAGCAAGACTGCGATCAAATCACTGAGCATCTTGAGGGGATAGGCAGCACTTCACCCCGATCGGTGGAGGTTTATCGCCAAAGATTACAAGCCAAAATTGAGCGCGCTCTGCAGGAGCACGGTGTTCAGGTATCAAGCGTCGACCTCCTTCGAGAAGTGCAGATTTACGCAGATCGAGTAGATATTCACGAAGAGATCGTCAGATTAAAAAGCCATCTAGAGATGTTTGCCGGCGTCCTTGGAGGTAAAGATCAATCTCAACCTACTGGTCGGAAGCTGGATTTTATCCTCCAGGAAATGTTCAGAGAAACGAATACCATTGGGAGTAAGGCATCCGATGCAGGCATATCTGCGCACGTGGTGGAGGTGAAGTGTGCGATTGAGCGGATGCGAGAGTTAGTACAGAATCTGGAATGATTTCGAAAGAATTTGCCGCGTCGTGGGTAATGCGGAGAAATATTCTGGACTTTTTTCGATCCGCGAGACATGCAGCCAGAATCTCAAGATTCGAGGCTTTTTGAGCGTCTTTCACAATTTTTTAGCTTGGAGAGTGAATTTGGTGACGAGAGGCCGTCTTGTAATCATCTCTGGCCCAAGTGGTGCTGGTAAATCTACGGTGGTGCGTGAGCTGATTAATCGATCCGATTTACCTCTAAAACTCAGTGTTTCTGCCACAACTCGGCCCGCTCGGGCTGGAGAGATTGACGGAGTGCATTATCATTTCCTGAGCCAAGCGCAATTTGATCAATTGCGAGAGGATGGCGAATTCCTTGAGTGCAAAGAAGTTTTTGGATTAGGCTACTGGTACGGGACACTGCGGAACAAGGTGGCCACTGGCCTCGAGGAGGGGTCTTGGGTTATTTTGGAGATTGATGTCCAAGGAGCCATCGCAGTTCTGGACCAAGGTAAATTGGATCCGATTACTTTTTTTGTCCATACAGGTGGGCTGGATTCTTTGGAATCGAGACTGAGAGGCCGAAAAACTGAGGATGAAGCGGTGATTTCGAGACGGCTAACTACTGCCGAAGAGGAAATCCGACTCATGCATCGATATCAGTACGAGATCATCAATGACGAGGTCGACAGTGCGGTCGAAGAAATAGATCAACGGTTGAGCAGACACAGAGAACACAGGGAGCATTAAAAATGCTAGAGGAATTAAAAGAAGAAGAAATCGTCAACAAGGTTGGTGGTCGTTTCAAACTAAGCACATTGATTCAAAAGCGATTGGTGCAACTTAATCAAGGAAGCCGAGCGCTGGTCAACGTGGACGCTCACGATAAGATGACGATTGTCCTGCAAGAAATTATGCAGGATAAAATTGTCTTGAATATGGACAATGAAGTGGAAAAAGTGATGGATTTGGATGCAACCATTGCTGCTGCTGAGGGTCCTGAAATCGAAGCAGCCGACCTATGAGTCGTTCACCCGCTACCGTGTTATTGGCAGTGGGTGGAGGCATCGCAGCCTACAAGGCGGCCATTCTATGCAGCCGACTGGTGCAACTCGAATATGACGTAAGAGTCGTCATGACCAAGTCGGCAGAGCAATTCGTCGGGGCAGCCACGTTTGCTGCCTTATCGGGTCAAAGAGTTGCAACTGAGACGATTGATCACAGTTCTTATCCTGTGGGACCGCACATCGAACTTGCTCGCGGCGTAGATTTGATGATTGTTTCACCTGCTACCGCGAATCTCATCGGTAAGTTTGCGAATGGTGTTGCAGATGATTTAACCAGTACTCTGTATCTTCAAAGAATTTGCCCTGTGCTGATGGCTCCCGCAATGAGCGCTTCCATGTGGGATAAATCTTCGGTGCAGAGAAATATTGAACAACTTCGTGCTGATGGCTGTGAATTCGTCGGTCCCGAGGAAGGCTGGTTAAGTTGCCGCGTTAGGGGTGCTGGTCGGATGAGCGAACCGGACAGCATTTTGGAGCGAGCGAAGCTACTATTATCTTCGGATTAAGCTCCCGTTTTGGCATCATCCAATGGAATTCGCTCTCTCTCAGGCGGGCAGATTTCTTTATGATTCTAACGGTCCGTCATTAACTGGTTCTCTCGGACCTGTTTTACTCTCTACATTATTCAGGTAGGGATCTGCCGAGTGTTTGTTTTGCTGTAATCTTGTTTATTTCTCGACGCTGAGTGGGACGATTCATGCCCGTTTACGTTTTTGGCCATCGTAATCCCGACACCGATGCAATTTGCAGCGCCCTTGCTTATGCGGATTTTCTGAGACAAACCACTCGGCCTGACGCGATTGCGGCTTGTTGCGGGACACCCAACGAAAGAACGGAATTCGTACTCAGAAAAGCGGGTATAGCTTCTCCGAAGATCATGATGGACGTGCGTCCAGAACTTGAGGATGTCTGCAATCGAGATCCAATTACCGCCACCGAGGGTGATGTTTTTTTTGAAGTTTATCAGCGTATGCTTGATCATGGTGTCAGAGCTATTCCTGTGCTGGATGAAGACCATAATGTAACTGGGATTGTGACCCTGTTGGATCTTTTGCAATTGATGTTGCGTGGTGGTGTAGATCCCATCAAGTCGAGAGAAGTTCGCACAACGCTCGACAAGGTGGTGGACGTCATCGGTGGTTCTTATCAGCATTCTGTTGACACGGGACGTGTGGATGAACTTGTGGTCACCGTGGGTGCGATGAGTGCGGATGGCTTCACATCGCGTGTTCGAGCCTTTCCTTCCGAGCGATTACTTGTGGTTAGCGGTGATCGCCCGACCATTCAGCTGCCTGCTATTGAGACAGGAGCGCGAGCACTCGTGGTAACCGGCGGCTATCAACTCTCCAGTGGTCTATTGCAACTAGCGGAGGCTCGCGGCGTGACCGTGATCAATAGTCCATACGATACCGCGACCACGACGATGCGAATTAAAGCAGCTCACCTAATCGATTCCGTGATCAATCCTGAGTTCATGAAGCTTCCCGCTCGTATGCCTGTTGCGAAT
>JAYYHM010000013.1:0-2845 GCA_036148415.1 Planctomycetota bacterium | reverse complement strand
TGATTTTGTTTCTTATCGGCTTGTCTTGCAGGGCATTAGGTCGACGTTTTACTCGTCTCCATATCATCTTCCGCTTCGTCTTCAGAATCTGTCTCGTCCTCAATCTTCCGCCCACTGATGGGGACCGAGAGTGGTCCTCCGTAGGCATCATAGATCACTAGTATATTGAGAAGCCCCGCAATCACCGTATACCAAGTTCCCATTTCGTAACCAGCACCGTACGTTGCGTACCAAGCCGCAACCTCATCCGCTTGATTCTCGATGACAGGTCGATACGGTGGTGACATCAAGCCTCCCCACAGCGGTTCATAGTTGGTGTTTGTACTGAGACTCAGTGCATCAGTTGCATCATTCATTTTTCTTCCTTGGAGATAGGCGGGGAACGCCATCAAACCTGCACCAGCCTGAAGAAAATAATGCCATCGCTTATCACCTGGTTGCCATGAGGAATAGACAACGTGCTTTCCTCCCAAGCCGAAGCCGAGGATCCAAGTGGATAGAATGCAGACGAAAAAAATTGCTGCCTTGGTAGTACGCCCCTGGTAATAGTGACCAGCTCCGGGGATTAACCAAGCCAATAGAGCAGCTAGCGGTCGGTTGCGCAAATCCACCAACCGTCCGTCTACCGAAATCGTGTTTTCTTCTTCGCGACTCATCTAAGCGGTCTTTTCCAATTCATAAGGTCGTCAAAGCCTGATCAGGGTAACGCAGAATCATCTTCGCTTCCTGACATTGTTAAGTAAACTGTCGGCACGCGATAGGTGAATACGGTCAACCTCGACCCATTGCGGTCAACCTCTCCTCCGTCGTTAAGTATCGGGTGAGCTTGCACTGATTTTTCCATCATAGACCGAAATATCACGAAGATGTGTTGGATTGAAGCCTATCTAATGAAAACATCTCTTGACCGCTTGAGCTTGATTTCGCTATCCCCAACTGATCTAGCTAGGTTATTGTTGTTCACGAGTTTTTTGCACCCCATGACGGCGCAGTATCATGATTCGCTTTTTCCTGATTGTTCTCTGCTCGCTTCCACTCTTTGTCGGATGTGGAAATGATGTTGAGCCGATGGCAAATCGATCCACCATCTCTTCGAGTGAAAAGAAAGAATCTCAGGCATTAGTGAATAGCCCAACTGATGTCGTGAGTCAGTTTCTTGATGAAGTGCGAAGAGGTGGAGAAGATTCCTTGGCCCAGAGCTTGCTGACAAGGAAAGCCCAGTCGGAATTACAGCGAATCGGACAAACGGTGCAGCCCATCGGTTCTCCTGATGCATCGTTCCAGGTCACTCGAGCGGAATCCGTGCCTAATGAGCCAGGATCGGCACTGGTTCATAGTCTTTGGATAGAACCGAATTCGACGGGTAGTAAAACAACCAATCAGGTGGTTTGGGCGGTGGAGCAGGAGGATCGCTATTGGCGAATCTCTGGACTCGTCATTGCGGTGGAGGAAAGTCAATCGCCAGTTGTTCTAGATTTTGAAAACGGGGACATGATGGCTCAATTGCTAACAGGTTCCCAACCGGCCAAGAGAACGGAGGCGGGGGAAACTAAGGCGGCCGCGTCCGGTTCCTCAGTGAATCGCTAGCTGATTGAGTCATATCTGATTCTCGAGACACAGAAATTCTTGCTCAGTTGTAAATCAAACGTTCCAATCGATGCTTTGACGGGATGTCAGGCAATGATGCCGCATCATAGGGGTAAGGGCGCGTGAGAACCCATTAGCTCTCACCGCGTCAGCAAAGCTCACGACTTCTTGATTTGATTTATCGTCGGTGATGCACTGGCGAAGTTGCCTTCTTGATTCAACACGCCTAGGATAGACCGGCACGCTTCGATCAGTTGGATGATCGGAGTTCACTGAGCTGGGTTAGAAACCGTCGATAAGGGTTAGTACTGATGTCAAGTTTGCTTACGAAACACTCGTTATGGATTTTTACAAGCATTTTTGCGTTGAATATTTTTATAGGATCAACGGACGCTTCAGCAATCGGAGGTTCAGGCTTTTTGAAGCGAATGAAATCAAAGGATGGTTGTTGTTTGTGCAACCGTAAAAATCAAGATACCGCAGAGGTTAGTGATACTGATTCAGCTAATGACCAAACTGCGGTGGAGTCGAACGCGGAAGAAATGGAAAAGATGGAGCAAGGGGGTATTTTTGCACGGTTGCGTTCTAGACGATCTGGTAAAGAAGTGTTTGTCGACGCAGAAGAAATGACTCAGAAGAGTAGCAGCGACGCACCGGTGGAAGCGATTCCACCTGCACCTAAGTCTTGAACCAACCCAGGCCTCACGTTCTGTTATCCGGACAGAAGTGGATGCTATGCAAAGATCATCATCCCTGTATTAAGGATGATTGGATTTAGCCTTGGTTGGATAAAGAGACCAACTCGTCAACCACATCGGGGCGTAGGCGAGCAACATTGTTGTAATCGTCTACATCGTCGGGTTTAAGGAACAGATTTTCTGCACCATCCGAGTCAATCACACAAAACCACTTAGGGCTCATCACAGCCGATGCGGTACGAGAAGATTGAATGGGAATGACGGGGGAGTTCGATCTGGACTCAGCCCATTGTTCTGCGGTGTAGGTTGGCTCTCCTTCCATCGCAAGAGACTTTAAAATCTCAGGTATTTGCTCACTACAGGTCAGGTGGGGAATCCTCAGAGTGGCTTCACTTCCGATCAACAAGGGAAGATGGATGTCACCGCTTCTTAATTTCTCTGGTTCGGTGCCAAATTCACCGCCCTGCCCTAACCTGAATCCACTGGTTCCTACGAAGACAATCTGAGCATCCACTTGCTCGGCTTCTTCCAACAGATAATCCATCATTAGATCGATGAGT
>JAYYHM010000012.1:0-8082 GCA_036148415.1 Planctomycetota bacterium | reverse complement strand
GCGTCCAGTGGGCCTTGTGAAACAGATTGCAGCGACGTAATTGGTTTCTCGAGGATCAAGCAAGCCATCATCAGTTAACGTACCTGCGCTGACAACTCGAGTGATTTCCCTTTTTACAAGACCTTTTGCCAGTTTGGGATCTTCAACCTGCTCACAGACTGCGGCTCTGTATCCAGCTCGAATTAACTTTTGTAAGTAAGCATCTAGCTGATGGTGGGGAAAGCCGGCCATCGCGGTAGGATTTTCACTATCTTTATCTCGACTCGTGAGCGTCAATCCAAGAATCTTTGCTCCGATTTTGGCATCATCAAAAAACAATTCATAGAAATCACCCATGCGAAAAAACAGCAGTGCGTCTCCGCACGCTGACTTCGCTTCATGGTACTGTCGCATCATTGGTGTCATAGATCGAATCTTACTCCTTTCGAAGTCTAACGCCCAGATACCAAGGGAGCATAATCAACAGGAAGATACAACCGAGACCCCCTGTTCCCCCAATAGCTTCAACTACCTCAACGGGCCCCAGCGATCATCGTGCTGAACCAAACGCGATTCACACCCACCTGCTGCACTCAAGTGTATTCTCGCAGGAGTGCCAAGAACTCACATCTGGGAGAATGGCTTGGGAGATAAAACATACTTGTAGATCTTACTCACCGTGCCTTTATAACTTTTGACTTCTTTCAACTTTTGCCAGTCAGGATGCACGCGAAAATCTCTCCAAGCTTGCTCCCGAGCCTGCTCATCTGGATAAACCGTCAGGTAGCTTAAACTGGGAGTAAATGGACCAATAAGAGCTTGCCCGATAAAGATGGGTTGAATCCCGCAATCCAGGAAGATTGGAACTTCACCATTGTTGAACATATCGACTTTAAGATCACCCAATTTCTCATTGGAGCTCTCATAAATTCTCAACTCGTAGACACGACTACGATTCGCCAAACTCTCCGGTTTGACCTCCAATTGCGGCATACAGTCCATGGCTATGAGCAATTCACTTTCGATCCTTTGGTAAGCGGGTTCACGCGGCCCCCGATTCAAATACTCCGCCGCGGAGGCCAAGTATTGCTGATCGGCTTGGAGTGCCGTCTTCACAGAGAGGATCTGACCGGGATCCTGATAAGGGATAACCAACACGACGCGGGGACTACCCGTTTCATCCGTGGGAGCATTTTCAAACACCCCGACGGGTCCTACTCCAAGTCTCTTGAGAGCGGGTAGCAGTGAGGTCTTTAAATATGTGTCGATTGCAACGGCGTCACTATTCTCGGAAAGTAGATAACTTCGAATCTCGTAATACTGTTTACCATCTGCTGCGAAGGAAGCTTGGCCAACGACGATCGAAGCCAAAAGAACGAGGGATTGAAAAACACGGGTCATTTAAGTCTCTATTTAGCTGATGACGGGAAAATACGCTCACGGAAGCCGCATGATAATCTTCTGGTGGGGCGTTCGTCCAACAGTCCGTTCTATGAGCTTTTGATTTTTTTACTTGGAGTGGTGCCACTTGCAAACCTGCCCCTTCTAAGGGGTAGTCCCGCCCTTTGGGGTATTACCATTGCTGGCACTTTAGCTGTTCACTGCGTATGAACGCTCTCCAATTCAATGGGTATGATCGAACTTGCTAACGAAAGAAGCCACCACGAAGATCGGCAGCGGATACCTAGCAAGCAGGAGGTTATTCAAGCTAAACCCATGGGTTTAGCACCAAAAGCCTTGTGTATCCCGGGTAATACTCTATCTTGCAGCAATCACCCGGAGCACCGTTGTAGGTTATGCTGTTTCAGGTCCCGAAATTTGTTTAGACGAGACAAGATCTACCTTTCTCTTTAACTCTATCACTTACGATTCAAGCGATGAATTTCTTGCCCGATTTGATTGATATCCTACCATTGGCGGAAACAGCTGTTGAATTGAGTGGTGCGGAGGCAGCAAAACCTGCGGAGGTATTTTGGTCCCTGCAGAGTTTATTCACCCTGGGAATGCTTGTGCTGCTCCAAGCTGTCCTTGGATTCGACAATCTGCTCTATATTTCGATTGAAAGTAAACGTGTTCCTCAGGATCAACAATCCACTGTGCGTAAAGCAGGAATTGGGTTAGCGATTATTTTCCGGATTGTCCTTCTCTTCATTCTGGTAAATCTTGTTGAACAACTGCAAGGAACTTTTCTTTCTGTTGAGTCATCGGCGCTGGCATTCAGCCTATCAGGGCACAGTCTGATCGTGATCGCTGGAGGTGCATTCATTCTCTGGACAGCGATCAAAGAGATTTACCACCTACTGGCTGTGCAGGACGTCTCAAAAGACCCAACAAAAAAGCAGCAAAGCACCCTTGGCAAGTCGATCACCATGATTGTGATCATGAATCTTGTATTTTCCTTTGACTCAATCCTGAGCGCAATGGCTCTGACCGAATTGATGGCTATCATGACGATTGCCATCGTAATCAGCGGTCTGCTCATGATGCTGCTAGCGGATCGGGTTGCTGACTTCCTTCAAAAGAATCGCATGTATGAGGTTCTGGGTTTATTCATTCTCTTCATCGTCGGCATCATGCTGGTCAGTGAAGGAGGGCATCTGGCCCATGTATCACTCTTTGGAACCGAGGTCACACCGATGTCCAAGAGTACATTCTATTTCGTACTATTGGTTATGATTCTTGTTGATGTTGTCCAGTCTCGATATCAGAAAAAGCTCCTCGCGCAGCAAGCTCACCTGTCTGCCTCTCAGGAAGCTTAGGTCAATTCCCTTCAGAGGATTTATCATCCGTCAGGAGTTGACTTCTCCTCGGAGAGAAGGTCGATATTCCCACTCAAGTCTTGCTCTCCTGTCTCTTCCTCCGTTACCTTTTCCGTTTCTTCTGACCCTAGCCAGGGATCTAGTTCGATCAACGGAATCGTTTCATCGACCATTTCCCCTGTCCATTCAGAATTGAGCAAGTTCATTTCTGTGTTCCGGAAGCCAGCAGGTAACGGACTATCAACATCTTCCATCGAATGAGTGGAATTTGTTGGGTAAGGAAGTGGCGTCTCATCAGGATCAACATCTGCCTCAACGTCCACCTGCTCTCCATCACTCACTGCCTCTCCTCGCAGACGCTGACGATTGAGTTCATTCAGGACCAGCAATACATCCAGTGAAGTGACTAGCTTGTTTGCATTGACGTCGTAGGCGTAATCCCCATCCGTTCGCTGAATAGGACCTGGGCCATACACATTCAGGTAGTTGATTATTGCAAGGGCATCCAATGCTGTAACGCTTCCGTTTCGATCGACATCGTATGGATTGTCTGCGTTGTGATAAGGGTTCGCATTCTCAGCAACATGGAGAACAAAAGCAGATGAAATCGATTCAAAGATTCCACTCTGATCACTCACCATCAACATCACTTCAATCTCAGTTTGACTATTGCGTTCAACGAGCACTTGGTCTCTGAGCTTGAGAATCCCATTGGCAACTTCAAACCTTGAATCGTTCACACTGACCAAAAACTGGCTTGATGCTCGACCACCATCAACGAGCACCTGACCCACCACGGCTCCATACGTGTTCTCTAAAACCGTTTGATTAGTTAGTAAAATCGACTGAGGCTGTTCGGGAACATCTAAAACTTCGATGAGCAACAATTCCTTTACTGATGCATGTGGACCCCCACTACGGGTAGCAGTAATCACCAGGGCAATTTCAGGCTCGGTTTCAAAATCCAAGTGAGCATTTTCTTGCAGAAAAAGTTGATCTCCTTGAATATAAAAACGATCATCATCGACCTCAAATTCATGATCGCCAACATAATCTGGGTCGTGAATCTCAAGCAGAGTCAGCAAAGTCTCACCAAGATTCTCTTCCACCCTTAATGAATCTGGTGCAATGCTCAACTGCGGTCCATTGGGGTCAATCACCGAGACCACCGACTTCGATTCGACTGAACTATTCGATTCAGGATCAAACGCTGTGAATGTCAAATGAATACTGGGCTCTGCTGAGAAGTCAATGGAATCACCGACAAAAAAGAGATGATCACCGACAACCTCAAATCGCTGATCATCAACGACAACCTGATGCTTTGCACCATCCAGTCTTCTATTGATGTTATCGGGGTCGATGACCCTAACACGCCCAACTAACGCTCCTGCTGAAAGGCTGCTAGGTAGATCGACCAAGGAAGCCTGAACAGCAGTCGGTGGATCCGGGATCGGCTGGACAATGAATTCTAGTGAGATGGATTCAGAAATTGCTTGGCCATCGTGGATCCTGATTATAACCGAGTCGGTTCCAAAAAAATCTGTATTCGGCTGGTAGACCAGCGTTCCATCATAGTGGATTGAAATGGAACCATTCGCTGGCTCACTCTCTTGAATCACTACCAATTGGTCATCGTCTGGATCAACAACCTCGGCCATGACCTGACTAGCACTCAGCGCAAGCACTGAATCTTCGTTCAAACTCCAGCGAAGGGTTTCAGGTACGGTAGGAACTCGATTCTGTGGGTTCGACTGCACACCAAATACCACACCCACCGTTTCCTCTACATCACCTAGATCCACAGTGGCTGATGTGGATTGGGTGAGGCTGATGGTCACCAAGCCCTGCGTTCCTAATAAAATAAGTGTGTTGGAATTAACCCACTCAATGTCTCTTGGGGTACCCACCTTTGTCAGATCAATCTCTATCTCACTGAAGATGCTGCCATGAATTGTTTCGCGAAGCTCAAGTAAGGATTGATCGAAATCCAAAGTCGCTAGTCGACCATGCTGAGCGTCGAAAGCCACTGGCCCAGCAACATCCTCGAAGCGATGGAGAAGTGCAAAATTAGCGTCGACGTCAAAGAGTGAAAGATGCTGCTGATCGTCTCTGGTAAGTAAGATTCCTGAAGCATCATCAAAGGCGAGAAATTGATTCACGCCCTCGAGTCTTGCTGCAGAACCTTCAATCGGTAATCCCTCGGAATCGCTCCATAGGTGAACATTGAACGCGTCGTCTACTGGCTGTGCGATCAAGTCTCTCGATCCGCCCGACGTCATCACTATGGCTCCTTGCGTGATGCTGGCAGCAGTGGGAGTGAAAATCAAACCGGAATCCTCTGCATACTGCATTCGATAAAGACTTGATGAGTCGCCGGAATTCGCAACCGCTAAGCCACGTCCGTCTGCCCGCAGGGTAGAACTCGACCAATGGTCATAGCTTTGATCCAACGCTTCCGACTGTCGGATGACACTCCCCGTCGCGGGATTGACGATCCAAGAAGCTGCTTCTTGATCCTCCGAACCCAGAAGCAGCAATTGTCCGTCTGGCAATGGATGCAACTGCGTGGGGACGCCCTCCAATTGGGTGCTAAACGACTGCTCAGCATCCAAACCACCTGACTCCAGCACCGCATTAGAAGGACTTAGAGTATGCCATTGGCCATGAGTTATCCCGATGCTACTCGCATCTATGGAATTGACTGAAAGCAATTCCTGTTGGGCAACGACCGGAAAGGTTTGAAGCTGTTGCTCGCTGCCACGGAAAAGACGCACAGCGTGTTGTCCAAGCTCCACACCTTGGAATTGAAATAGCCCGTCCGTGTTGGACAAGGAAATGGGCTCACCCTGCTCAAGCCGCTGATTCTGATTCGCATCAATGAAGATCAAGCGATTCCCAACACCTGATTCGGTCTGATCTCGATGCAAGGAATGGTTAATGTCGTTAAATACTTCTCCAGTGATAGCAGCAAAGACTCGGCGTTCGCCAAGTTGCTCAATTAGCAAAGGCCGACGCGAGATCGCTCTATGCTTCGTTCGTCCTCGACGCTGTACCATGGACTGACGTGGATGTAAGTGCTCTGGAGGAAAATTAAGCCGTCCATTTTGGACGACCCGTGATGTGAAAAGTTCCGAGGAACCCAAGATTCTCTCGGAAAAGCACTCCATGCATGTGGGAATTCAAGAAAAGCCGCACCCACAATTTCACCGCACCTGCCTATCATACGCCTCAGAGTCGATGGGTGGTCTTATTTTTGAGTGAAATTCTATTCTCTGGTTAACCTAGTCATCGCAAAAAACGGTTCTCGGACGAGATGTTCGTGCCACATGGGAAAAACCTACACCCCCTAAAAGGACCAAAAGCTTGGATTGATTTTTGAGTCGGATATCGATCCAGAGAAGTTCAGCGTCACTGGACCAAGTGTCCTAAATATGACAATCCACGGAAGTATCGGTCCAAATCATGATTTTTTCACCGAGAAATGTCTCGATTGAGCTGGTGAATTTGCAATGATGGTGGAATCTGATGAAAAGCAGGTAGCCTTAATCCGAAAGCAGCAGGAAAACATGTTTAGACGCCTTGCCCAACTTCTCTTTACCGCCGTGCTATCCCTTGCGTTTGCTGATTCCTCGAGTTTATTCGCACAGGGCCTAAGTGGTGTTTCGAAGAGACTCGATGAGACTTTGAACCAGCAATCCAATGGCGGGTCAAGCAACGGACGTCCGTCGATGCAGCAACCGGGCTCCGGCAATCAAGGTTCAGCATCTGGCTACGGCCCCGGAGGCTCCAGCGCACCACCATCACCTAGCAGCGGTCAACAGATGAGCGGTTATCCCGGCGGTTCGAGTTCGGGACCGGGCATGGAAAGACCACAGCCCCCCGGTCTCATTGGTCCCGGGGGTCTAGGTGGCCCTGGAATGGGTGAGATGGACATGGAGATGAATGGCGGATACGGACCGGGAATGGGAATCCCGGGCGGCATGTCGCAGGGTGCTACCGGCGGAGGTATGAACCCACTTGGAGGAGCTCTCGCTTCCATGATGGGCTCGGTTGATCTCTCCGGTTTCTTCTTTCCAAAACAAGAGCTCAATATCCAATCAGGGCCGGTTCTGGGCACTGATGCTGAACAAGCGTTCCAAGCGGGTCACTACCCAATGGCGTTGGAACTCATGTTCGCCCATATTGCAACTGAGTACGACGATGCCAGAACTGCAATTGAAAACGTTCGATTTAGTCCATTGCTGAAACGTCCTGTCTGGAACATCCGCTGGGGTGTATCCATCTCGGTTCGGGGAGATAATGTCGAAGATCCCTCGCCGATCAAGGAAGGTGCAAGACCCGCACAAGGCACGGAATATGGTGCAGGCGGTGGTCTTGGAGGGCCTGGATTCCCCGGAGATCCAGGTGGTTTTGATCAGTCCATGGGCGAAGAAGATTATGCTGGTGGTGATGAAGATATGCAGATGGAGATGGAAGGCGAGATGGAAGGATTTCCTGGGGCTCCGGGTGGTTTCGGAGGACCCGGTTTTCCCGGAGGTCCCGGTGGTTTCGGAGGACCCGGTTTTCCCGGAGGTCCAGGTGGAGCTGGCTTCCCCGGCGGCAGCGGCGGATCCGCCGCTACGGAATCGCCCAGTATCCCCGACCGTCAAATGCTGTCAGCCTCTGCAAAAGCTGAGCTGGAGAAATACCTGGGATTAGTGGAATCCGTTGTTGCCGAGGAGTTCAGCAAGAGGTTTGCCCAAGGCGATTTTGGTCCGTTGTTCACCTCAGTCTCTGCACCAGAAGCAGTGGAAACGCCAAACAATAATGAATTCAACAATATGGCCAAAGCACCTAGTCCAGTGCCATCGTCCATGAGTGTTGCTTTAAATGATGCGTTATTGGATGCGGGAGAACCGCTGCAGCCCATGTGGTCACCCGGCATCTCCTACCTAGGGGAAGTAGATTCATCCGATTCAGCCCTAGCCGTTGCTGCGGATTTACAACTCGACTTGATTCTTCATTTTGATATCAGCTTGAAACAGATTCGCGAGGGCGTGGTTCAAAATGTCTCGCGTTGTCGTTTGCTGCAGGTTGCACCACCCACAGACTCACAGGGACGAAAACGACATCTCTTGATCACCTCAAAAGGAATGGACAATCTCGAATCGCAGCAAATGGCCGCAGCGGATCGACTGTCGGAGCGAGCGTATATTGACGATCAATTGAACGCGCTTTGGAATTTGATCGATCGAGATATCAAAGTGATCGACTTACCTAAGTTGAGCAGTGAGGTAGCAAGCCGCAGGATTTCGAACCTCCTCGCCAGCCCCAAACGTTCGATGAGAACGCTGGCGGAAGT
>JAYYHM010000011.1:0-3635 GCA_036148415.1 Planctomycetota bacterium | reverse complement strand
ATTTTCGGACTCTTGGTTGTTATCGAGATTTGCTTTCCCGTGAGCAAGCACAGATGTGGGGGCCAAACTCAATAGTGGAAACACCAAACTTGGATCTGATTGCACATGATGGTGTGATCTGCACTCGAGCTTATGCCACCTCACCAGTCTGCTCTCCGTGCCGGGCTGCGATGATCACTGGGCTCTATCCCCATCAAGCTGGTGTATCTACTAACAATCAGCCTTTGAAAGCAGGAGTGCAAACACTAGCGGGTTTACTACGAGAAGATGGTTATCGCACCAGTTTTATCGGGAAATGGCATCTAGCCGGTGAAGGCAAGCCTGAATGGTCCCCCGCAGTAAATGGTGATTTTGAAAATACCAAATACATGTTTAACCGGGGACATTGGAAAAAGTTCGAAGAGGTTGGTACAAAGCCAAAAATTGCGGCTAGGGATAAGCGTGGGCAACCAAGTTACGATGTAGATAATGCGGATCCAAAAAGCTATGCAACAGACTTCTTGACAGATCGTGCTATAGAAACAATCCACGAAGAAAATCCAGCACCTTTTTTGCTCGTGGTTAGCTTCCCAGATCCACATGGCCCAAACACTGTTCGAGCCCCATATGATCAAATGTATTCACATCTGCGATTTTTGCCCCCGCGGACTTATGCAGTAGAGGATATGCCATCCCCGAAATGGCTTGGTGGAGACAAAAAACATGCAATCTTTCGTGGCGATCAGATGAGCCGTTATTTCGGTATGGTCAAATGTTTGGATGACAATATTGGCCGGCTTTTACAAGCTCTAGAAGATATTGGAAAAACAGAATCGACAGTTGTGATGGTGACGTCCGATCATGGTGACCTTTGTTATGAACACGATCGACTTAACAAGGGTAATCCTTACGAAGGATCAGCTCGTGTGCCTTTATTGATTCGATATCCAGAAACCCTGAAAGCCAGCGTATACAACGAGCCCGTTGGGACAGTGGATATAACTCCAACGCTACTTGGTTTGATCGGTAGCAGGCCTCAGATTGAGTTTTCTGGGCGGGATTTATCTAACCACTTCCAACATGCAGCCCAGAGAAAAAACGAGGAGGTGGTATTTCTTAGGAATTCAGGAACGCAGGCTGTCTGGGTGGCTGCAGTGAGTTCAAGATACAAGTTAGTGCTTTCGGTTTCCGATCGCCCGTGGCTATTTGATCAGAAAGAGGATCCCGACGAACTTTTGAATTTTTATCAGCGACCCAACACTCAGGCCATTACAAGGAAATTGGCGCTGGGTTTAGTGGAGTACTCTAAAAAAACTAGTGATCCATTCCTCGAAAATCCCAAAATCCTTGATTCACTTAGGCAGTGTCTCAATTGATGAGGCCGCTGGGATGAACCGATGCTGGATTTTTTCGGGCAAATGAGTGTAAGTCGCATCTAGAGAAGGGCAGGGTAGTGGTCGGACTAGCTTTTGTAATCCAACCCAAAGCTTTTTTCATGGCAATATCTCTGCGATGACTTGCTAGCATTCGCTCTTTTTGGTGAGAACCTGGGAAGTGCTTTGGCGTTGCTGCGCGGAGAGGAGGTGATGCCGATCATGCTTTTCTGTGAAACTTCGGCATGAAACAGTCTTTCCAATGCTCGCATAATTCTAAAGAAACCGTTTCTTGTCTGGACCGGTGATCAGGTAATTCTGTACTGTCTGGCTAGCTGTTGGTTGCTAGAACCAGCTAGAGAGTTCAGAGGAAAACAGTACATGAAATCACTGATTCGCTACCGAGATTTAGTGCTACCTATCTCTATGATTGGTTGCTTGGTAGTGATTTTAGTACCGTTACCCACGGCTGTATTAGATCTACTTATTGCAGGTAACATCACAATCGCTGTCGTCATGTTATTGACGACAATGTATGTGGCTAAACCGCTTGATTTTAGTGTTTTCCCAACCCTTCTATTGGCTACCACGTTAGCGAGATTGGTTCTGAATGTTGCGACTACGCGGCTGATCCTTACCGGGGCAGAACAAAACGGCAGCGGTGCTGCGGGCCAAATGATTGAGAGTTTTGGCACGTTTGTCGCCGGCGACCAAGTTGAAGTAGGCTTGGTCATTTTTGTAATCCTCGTCGTGATCCAATTTGTCGTCATTACAAAGGGTGCGACGAGGATAAGTGAAGTCGCAGCACGGTTTGCATTGGATGGTATGCCAGGTCGGCAGATGGCGGTCGATTCAGATTTCAATGCCGGTGTGATTAATGAGGAAACTGCAAGGCGACGAAGGGAGGAGATTTCTGAACAGGCCGATTTCTACGGAACCATGGATGGGGCAAGTAAATTTGTCCGTGGTGACGCAATTGCGGCAGTCATCATTACCGTGGTCAACATCCTTGGGGGGCTCTATGTAGGTATGGTTCACCTCGGGATGTCACTGACTTCCGCGGCATCCATGTTTACAAAACTTACGATTGGTGATGGCTTAGTAAGTCAGATACCCGCTCTATTGATTTCACTTTCTGCTGGTTTTTTGGTAACCCGAAATAGCAAACCGACCAATCTCCCAGACCAGATTTTGCAACAACTTCTCGGTAATTCCCGTGCTTTATTCATTGCCGGTGGTTTTCTTTTGATACTGGTTGTTACAAACCTGCCTGCCGTTCCAATAGCAAGCCTTGGTATAGGGTGTGTTGGCATTGCATTAGTGCTAGGTAGACACCAGAAGAATCTTTCAGAAGAAGAAGATGCCCGAATTTTGGCGATTGAAGCTGAAAAAAGCGCAATGACTAAATCGCGAGTGGAGGATTTCTTAACTGTCGATCCAATGGAGATTGCGATTGGGACTGGCCTGCTTGATCTCGCTGACCCAAATCGCGGCGGAGATTTGATGGAACGGATTACCAAATTGCGGAACATCATTGCTTCTGACCTGGGAATTATTCTTCCAAAGGTTCGAGTGCGTGATGATCGAAATCTCATTGAATCTGAATACGTGATTCGCGTACATGGAAATGTAGTTTCTCGAAAAAGCTTGAAAATCGATTCTCGACTGGCCTCTGAGACAGACGATGTAACCGGTCACATTGAGGGTGAAATCGATACGGAGTTAGTCCAAAGCGTTCGATCGTTCTGGATTGATGCCAGTCAGGCAGAGCAAGCTGCCATTTTCGGATACACCGTCCAGCACCCGGTGGAGGTGTTGATCGGGGATCTAAAAAATGTGGTAACTCGTCATGCGGATGAATTATTGTCGAGAGATGCGACTAAACATTTGCTGGATGAATTGAGAACCCTCTCCCCAATGGTCGTGGATGAGCTAGTACCGAATATCATGAAAATCAGTGAGGTGCAGCACGTACTACAGCTATTACTTCAGGAAGATGTCCCAATTAGGCAGATGGGTTTAATCCTTGAGACCCTGGGTGATGTGGCTGCTTATAGCAAAGAACCCGAGAAGCTAGTTGAACTGGTACGTTCGCGCCTTGCTCGGACGATTAGCTCTCGCTACCGAGATGAAAACGGTGTTCTTCATGTTTTGACCTTGGATCCAGTGATTGAAGCTCGCTTGTGTGATGGGTTGGAGCAGACTGATTACGGGACGGTTGTCCAATGGAGCCCGTTAAAAGTTGAGAGTTTGTGTACAGCGATTCGCCAGACTCTCGAGAAA
>JAYYHM010000010.1:0-3750 GCA_036148415.1 Planctomycetota bacterium | reverse complement strand
AGAATGCTCTTCTCGCCACACCACAGGGGCAATTCACCGCTGGTAGCGACTTCAGATCGATAATTTGGGTGGGCAAGGATGTCATCAAAAGCACGCGATGGGGCAAATGGGAATGGCTTGGTATGAATCGAAGAAGTTGGTCTTCTTGCACAGTACTGCTTCTGGAAATCCTATTGGGGCTCCCGAGTTTTGCCTATCTGCGGTTCATGGAATCCCTAAAAGAACTTGGCTGGAACCAGCATTCCCCGCTATGGAGTGGTTTTCGCATGTGCTGGTCCATTTGTCACGGAGAGAAAGACTCCGTTCATGGCCCCTAAAGGCGCAACGATAAGACCGGAAAAATTACCTTGTCGTCAAACTTTACCATCCGCCTGAAAATCACCTGTAACATTGATTCTGGACCGCTACGTAGTCGATATCGATACAGATCACGATTGGAGTGGATTCGGCTCGTTGCTCGAATCAACCGATTGATGATCTGTGTAAGCGTGCTGACTGGCAGAGGATGTCAGCAGCCGTGCTATCGATGCGACTCATAGGGACATCTGGAAAAGAAAGAGAGTTTGGCATTTGATCAACTGAACGAAGTCGGCACCTTTTTTGGTGCTTGTGTTGATCAGAGGATCAGGGAGGTGTGCTCGCCGGCGACTTCGTCCGCCGACTGCGCCTCGGAGCCTTTGCCGATATCTCGATTTCATCTGGTAACCACAAATGATTCAAATTGAAGCGAATCGACCCGCCAAATTGAGAAAGGGAGATGTGGCTCCAATGAAGCGGACAATATTAATGATGGCCATGGTTATTGGTTGTGGAATTAGCAGCCCAACTTTTGGCTTTGATCTTTTGGACCGAATGCTTGGTATCAAGTGTGGTTCAAGCTGTGACACCGCAGCATGTGATGCACCTGCTGATTGCGAACCTGAGCCAGCATGCGGGTGCGAAGAGCCTGCATGCGGATGTGAAGAGCCAGCGGTCGAAGAGGGCCCTGCTTGCGGTTGTGAAGAGCCTGTATGCGGCTGTGAGCCAGCTGCAGAAGGTTGTGAAGATGCGTGCGATTCACCTACTGCAAAAAGCTGCGGTGGACTACTTTCGAAATTGTTCCCAATGATGAACGGTTGCGATAGTGGATGTGATGAAGCTGACGAAGATCCTGCTTGTGGTTGTGAGCCAACCGATGAAGCTGACGAAGATCCTGCTTGTGGTTGTGAGCCAATCGCTGAAGGTTGCGAAGATGCTTGCGATTCCCCAGCAGGTGCAAAGTGCAGCGGACTCTTGGCTAAACTATTCTCCACTTGCAGCGATAAGAGTTGTGACTCTTGCGATGCAGGCGAAGAAGTAGAAGAGCCTGCATGCGGATGCGAAGAGCCAGCATGCGGATGTGAGCCAGCTTGTGGTGTTGCTGCCCCAGTAACATCGATGAAAGCAGCTCCAATCCCAGCTCCCGTCGTGGATCCTAGTGCTCGCGTTTCTACAAATCGTCGCGTCATTCAAGCCAGTGCAGTTTACGTTCGCTAGGTTTTCTAGTGAACTTGTTCTGAGCTTCTCAGGCGTAACGTTCAAAAAACCCGCTGGGGTTATCCTCAGCGGGTTTTTTTGTGTTTGTCTGGGGGCATGCTGAGGTTGGCATGTTGCATCCTGCTTAAGGCGAGAGATCAGCATTGACGCCTTTGTCATACAATTTTTCTAATAACCCCCATGATGCCCGAGCTTATTGATTTCTACTTCGTGAAAGCTCTCTGAATGTCCCGATCTATTTTTTTTTCTGTTGGAGAGCCAAGTGGGGATCAGCATGCTGCCCGACTTATCAAGGCGTTGCAGCGCAGTGATGAAACGCTTGTATTTCGGGGTTTTGGGGGCAGCGAGATGCGAGCATCGGGCTGCGAGATCGAGGTGGAATTAACTCAATATGCGGTGATGGGTTTCCTAGAAGTACTCCCGAAGATACGACAGTTTCTTAAGTTTGCTAAGCAAGCCGAACGTGTCTTTGAAGCCGGTGAGGTTCAAGCGGTCGTCTTAGTGGATTTTCCCGGCTTCAATTGGCACATCGCAAAAGCAGCAAAGAAGCATAGTGTTCCAGTATTTTATTATTGTCCACCGCAATTATGGGCCTGGGCGGGCTGGCGGATCAGAAAGATGCGCCGATATGTAGATCACGTTCTGGCGGTCCTACCCATCGAAGAAAGGTACTTTGGAGATCGTGGCATCTCGACAACCTACGTTGGTCACCCTTTTTTCGATGCGGTTCACGAGATGAAATTAGACGGTGACATTCTTGGTGTTTTTGAAAAATATCAGGAGTCTGGCATAATCCCAATCGGTGTCTTGCCCGGATCTCGAGATCATGAGGTGAAGCGAACTTGGCCGATTCTGCTCGAAGCGATTCGACGCTTACACCGTAGAAACCCAAACGCGAGGTTTTTGCTTGCAGCGTATCGAGAAAGTCATGCTTTGCTATGTAAGCAAATGCTAATCAAAGAGGATCAGAGTTTACCGATTGAATTTTTTGTGGGTAAAACGAGTGAGATCATCCAAGCTAGTCAATGTGCGATGATGGTCAGCGGAAGCGTAAGTCTGGAATTGATGGCTCGACAGACCCCCGCTGTGGTTACCTACCGAGTCGGGAGGCTATTCTATTCGATTGCGAAGTGTTTAGTGAATTTGGAGAGCTTCACACTCCCTAACTTGATGAGCGACCAGAAGATATATCCCGAGATGGTTTCTGTGGGGAACCCAGAGACCACGATAAAATTTCTCACTCAATCGATTCATATGTTGCTCAATGATCAGCAGTATTCGAGAAATGTCAGGGAACAATTGAGGGATCTAGCTTGTCGATTTGCTGAACCTGGTGCCTCGAGCAAAGCAGCTCAAGCCATCATCGATCAATTGGACAATGCCAACTCCTCTGCAGAAACTAAGGATTCGGAATAGATCGCTCCTGCCTGACAAGATCAACTTGGCCTTCTCTCCATTTTGACTATCCTGAAAATTGGTTAGATCACGGTATCTGATCAAACAATCCGATCACAGTCTGCGTATCGTTTTTCACGGTTAAATGGATTGGCGAGTGTCAAAACGCAAGGAATACGAGGCTATTTTTTAAGGTTTTTGAACTACCGAATGGTAGATTTTCTTCGTGAGAGAACTGCGGTTTCCACCTAATCAGACGATTTTTTGAAGTAAGTCTTACCGGTTGAACCATTCCTAGGCAGGAAGTTCGCGGGCCATGAGAAGACAGTCAGCGGCCAAAAAAACTGCATGTTGATTACTTATCCAGTTACAAGGTTGATGTGTTATGGAATCACAAATTCCAAAGATGAATGCTGAGTCGGGTTTCGAAGTCATTGAGTCAGGTGTGGCTCCATTGAGGGAATCTGGCTACGTCACCCTACTATCAGCATGTTTGAGTGCAGTCGGATTGATTTATCAACCCATGATGGTTTTCTCATTGATTGCGGTGATAGTGGGTGCCTTCGCTCTTCGGAAATATAATGGATTGACGCCCGTGGGTTTAAAGCCAGCTCGCGTTGGTATTTGTCTGGCCATTGCGCTTGGAAGTTGCAGCTTCTTTGCACCCTGGTTTAAATCAGCAATTTTATCACATCAGGCTGAAAAGTTTGCTCTGATCTACCTTGATGTAATTGCAATGGACGAAACAGAATTCGCCATGGAGTTAAACAAAGATTATGTCAACCGGATGGACCCAACCATGTCATTGGAAGAGCATTATCAGGGTGCACCACAGGCACG
>JAYYHM010000009.1:0-3234 GCA_036148415.1 Planctomycetota bacterium | reverse complement strand
TGTGAAAAAGAATAGGCACGCTGTGTATTGAGATTCGCGCGCATCGGGCGATGGAGATCAGATCAGTATCCATCCCGCGCCGACCAAGAGCCATGCCGGGATCGTAATGACACCGATCACTGAAGATCCGAGAACGATACGAACCGCTGTGTCGATATCATGGTCATAAAGTTTGACGATGATGACTGGGAAAACGGCTGCTGGCATTGCAGCTTGCAGGAGCATGACCTGTCGCAGCTCCACGCTATCAGTCAGAACGTCCGTGATGATCAGCATCAGTGCTGGAAAAACCAATTGGCGCAAAGTGATGGCTGCTAGCAGCGGACGAAAGCTCCCCTTCCATGTGGCCTCTCTGAGAAAATCAACCATGATGGCTCCACTTAAGATCAGGCCCAATGGGATCGCACACGAACCGATACTACTCATTGCGGTGGAAACCGCTGATGGAATCCAATGGGTTGTACCTTGGGATTTCATAGCGACTGCAAAGACCACCGATAGAAAAGGAGGAGAAAGTACGGCTTGTCTCCAATCATCTTTGATACTGCCTTGAATGATCGCTATCCCCACGCTCCAAAGAGCAAGGTTCACTCCGATGTTATGAAGGATCAGGTCAACAACGGCCCCAGGGTAATATTGCTCGGCAAGGGGAAGCGGGATGAAGCCATAATTGCACACCCCGACGCACAGCGCGAAAGCGCGTTGGCTTCCTTCGTTATTAAGGCCAAGCTTCGGGCCCAATTTCTGAGCAAAAACGAGCGAAACGGCAAAACCGAGCGACGTGGTGAGTAGCCCAAAGAGTGGGGCTTCCCACACTCCGGCTCCCACAACTGGATGATCGCTGCCGAGAATCTTGTCGACAAAATACGCCGGCAAAAGGACGTTGGTTGTCAAACTCGCTAACGACTTATCTGAGTCCTGATTTAACCAACCTATCTGCCGGGCTGCAGCACCCAACACCATGACAAGGAATACTCCTAGCACGCTGTTGATGATGGGAAACGGGTCATGCATCTGATCTTGTCGTCGTTCAGCGAGTTGCTATATGCCAGGATTTCAAGTCACTATTCCAAGATGATCCCACCGCATCGCTAAGTGGGTCAATGGCAAAGAAACGCTATGGAATGTGAAATCCCATAGGTTTTGGGCTGAAGATTTTTCGAAAACCGAACCGGTTTATCCGAATGTATCGATCAGTTCTATGCCGCAATAACAAATCCCTTTGGATCAAAAACTCCGGAACATCTGGCCTCCCGAAGCCGAAAGTCACGAGTTAATATTCACGGCATGGAAAAAACAAATGTAGCAATCGTTGGCTTAGGGACCGTTGGTTCGGGTGTTGCCCGTCTCCTGCTGGATCATGGTGATCGTACTGCGCGGCACGCCGGTAGGACCCTTTGGCTGAAAAAGGCGGTGGTACGCGATCTGGAAAAAACTCGTGACGTGGATCTTCCTTCCGGGGTTCTGACCAATGACCTGCGTGAAGTAATCGATGACCCGGAAATCGAGGTTGTCGCACAGTTGATGGGTGGACTTGAACCTGCCCGCCGTGTGATGTTGGAATTGATGGAGGCGGGCAAGGATATCGTAACCGCCAACAAAGCACTTCTTGCTGAGCACGGAGCGGAATTATTCACCCGAGCGCAACAGCTTGGGAGGAGCATTGCATTTGAGGCCACGGTGGCCGGCGGGATTCCGATTGTTGCCAATATCAGTCAATGTCTGTCCGCCAATCAAATTGTCTCATTAGAGGGAATCCTCAATGGGACAAGTAACTTCATCGTCAGTCAAATGGACGAGCAGGGCTCAGACTACGACGAGGTTGTTGCCGAAGCACAGCGACTGGGGTACGCCGAGGCGGATCCTGCGATGGATGTGGATGGTACGGATGCTGCTCAGAAACTTGCCATCCTTTCGCATTTGTCTTTCGGTGCGACCGTTGACTGGAGTCAAATACCGAGGGTTGGTATTGATGGACTTGATCCCAACGATCTTCGCTATGCGAAGGAATTGGGTTACCGCATCAAGTTATTGGCGATTGCGAACCTTGCTGAGGATGGATTGGAGCTATCAGTGGCCCCGACGCTCGTCCGCATCGGCACTCCGCTTGCCGAGGTTCGAGATGCTTTTAATGCGATACGAGTCGTCGGCGATGCTGTCGGGGCCGTGTTCTACCACGGCTTGGGAGCTGGACAGATGCCGACTGCCTCTGCTGTGGTTGCGGACATGATCGATACCGCTGTGGGCCGCACCAAAATCACGTTTCGTACGCTTCGGTACTTCTCAAACGACCAACCCCCTCGGGTCCTCCTACGTGACGCCGAAACGTTAGTGGGTCGGTATTACCTCCGACTCCCAGCGGCCAACCATCCAGGGACGCTTGCGGCGATCGCGGATATCTTGTCGAGACATGAAATCTCCATCGCATCGGTGATTCAGCACGAAAGCTCAGAGGCCAATCGACAATTGGACCCAGTTCCTCTAGTGATTATGACTCATGAGGCAGCCGAAGGGGCTGCCAAAAAAGCTACGGAGGAAATTGAGGCACTTGGATCAGTTTCTGGCCCGGTAGTACGTTTTCGTGTCAAGGGATGACGGTTAGTTGGGTTAAAATCGGGAACTTACTCACTTCTAGTTGATTGAGCGGTTTCGTTCCTGTCGCAATCAAATAATCTAAGAGCGGCCGTTGAAGCTGTCCGCCGTCTACTTTGGGCCCTATTGGCTCTTAGCGAATGAATCCATGATCACTGTTGATGCCCTGTCGAAAATTTATTCGGATACAAGCCGAGGCGACCTGCTGGCTGTAGATGGTGTTAGTTTTTCAGTGCAGCCCGGTGAAATCTTCGGTTTGCTGGGGGCCAATGGAGCGGGGAAAACCACCGTCCTACGAATCCTTAGCACCGTTCTTAAACCCACCTCTGGAACGGCCATCGTCGCGGGGCACAGTGTCTTGGACGCGGCCGGCCGAGTCCGTCAGAAGATTGGCTTTGTCAGTAATAACACCGCCATCTACGACAGAATGAGCGCATTGGAGATGGTGCAGCATTTTGGAAAGCTTCATGGTCTGAGCACGGAGGAGGTACGTGCACGCACTGAGCTGCTTTTCCGACAATTGCGAATGGAAGATTTCCGTGATGTACTGGGAGCAAAAATGTCTACAGGCATGCAGCAGAAAGTCTCTATCGCAAGAGCATTGATTCACGACCCTCCGGTTCTAATTTTTGATGAAGCCAC
>JAYYHM010000008.1:0-3354 GCA_036148415.1 Planctomycetota bacterium | reverse complement strand
CCTAATCTGGCCAAATCACAATGAAAAACAAATCGTCAATACACCTGCAGTGACCAGTGACATCCTCCCCACAATCCTTGATTTACTGGGCATCCAATACACCAGCCCCCGACCGCTTGACGGGATCTCTCTGCTACCGATTCTGCGTGGCGAGACAAAGCTTCGAGGTAATCCAATCGGATTTCAATCCGCCAAGCAGATTGCGTGGCAAGAAGACGAATTCAAACTCTATAGCGGAGATCAAGGTAAAACTTGGGAGCTTTATAACCTGCTCAAAGATCCCGGGGAGACGCTTGATCTGTCTGCCACCAACCCACAACAACTCAATCAAATGAAATCAGATGTCATTCAGTGGATTCGGTCGTGCAAAGCAAGTGATGGCGGGAACGACTACTAAGCTCTCAGATCCAACCTTATCCATAGGGAGGGAGCCACGCCTCTAAGCACCTAGTTGATGGATCCTTACCGCTTCATCTCCAAGACCTTCACGAGCCAGATCAATTAAGTGTTGGTGATGGGTAAACAGGATCACTTGCGCACGCTTGGAGAGCTCACTTAATGATTCCAGCGCGGCCAATGCTCGACGATCGTCTAATTGAATTAGGCAGTCGTCAATCACCACCGGCAATGTGACGCCACTTTCCATTTGATGCTGCAAACTTGCTAGCCTCAATGCTAGATAGAGTGAATCTGCTGTTCCGGTGCTCATCTCTGAAACGGATTTTGCGATCCCGGACCGATCGATGGATTGCAGGGTAGCCCTACCCGAAGTGTCATAGTCAGGTTGTAACTTCACATACTCGCCACATGTTAGTCGCGAAAAATAAATCTCTGATATTGAAAGCACAGGACTCTGATTAACTCTTCTGTAGTGCTCAATCGATTGCTGCAGCAGCTTGGATCCGATTCGCTTGACCAAGTATTGCTCCACGTCATTTCGCATCTGCCCCACAGCATGTTCCATTTTCTGACGAAGGTCGAACGCTTTCGCATCCCCGTCGATTTTTGAAAACTCATTTTCGAAGGCTCCAATTTCGACCAGCAGTTCTTCTCGCCGAGCTGAAAGATGATCTTTTTGCTTTTGGAGTTCAGTAATCTCCATCTCCCAGACGCTCTGTGTTTTGCTCATTGCATCTTTCATGAATTCGCCCAAATCTCGCTCGGCCGCAAGATCCAGCAGTTGCTGATTCAAATGGTCAAACTTGGCGTGAAGCTCTCTCTTCTCTCTACTCTTCCTCTCGATTTTCGGTAATTCTTCAACGGTTTCTGCACCCGCCTCACTGCATAAATTCGATAGGGATTGAATCGCCGCCTTGACTTCTGCTTCTGCATCAGTTGATTTTTCTTCGGTTTCGCTCAATTCCTCTCGGTAAGATTCCAACGCTCTCTGTGAGGTTTTCTCTTTTTCCATGCATCGATATAAGCTAGAAACCAACGCAATCACATCGGATGAATCACTAAAATCCTCACCGAGTTTCTCACAAAGCTGCCCAACGGAAGTAACGAATGCATTTTGATCTTCCTGTAAGTGCCTAACTCTCTGAGTCAAATCCTCTCTTTGTTTCAAATCCAAGTTGAGTTGAGAAAGTTGATCTAGACAAACCATAGTCATCGCTGAGTCAAACTCTCCACACTCAAAAAGCACTGGATCTACTTCCCGCCACGAGTCCGACCATTGCTGTAATTCATTCGTTATGGCATCGACTCTTGCTTCCACGACGGGAAGCTGGATCTTCATTTCTTTATGCTTCTGCTTTAAAGACTGGTATTCAATCCATTTCGAATCGCGATCTGCGCGCTCCGCGAAGGCTCGGTCATGTAAAGCAAAGAGCTCATCCTCAATTTGACACTCAAAAAGCTCAGGCTGATCCTGTCGGACCTCCTTTGCTGAAGAATACGAATCAATACCGAGGGCACTTGACAATCGATTCAGATTCCTTCGAATATCTGACACCATTACTGAGAGCTGAGTCTCCTCGTTCCGCATCTCTTCAATACTCTCGATAAGAGCGTTGTGTTTTTCGAGCCAATCTCGCATCTCTTCAACGGATCCCGCCCTAACACCACTCTCTTCCCAGATATCGCGCCAAGCCTGCATAGCTTCGTGATGCATATCTCGAATACCGCTCCATTCAATCTTCATCTGCGATATATGTTTTTCTAGTGTGTCCTTTCGGCCTTCGAGCGAGACTTTTGCGTGAATTAATTCGGCGTGTTTGAATCGTTGATCACTCAGCTCATCAACCTCCCTGACGGATAAGCAAGCAGCCTTCAAAGTCTCCGGCGATGCATCTCTCGATAGATCTTGGATCAGCTGATCTCGCTCCAACCGAGCGACCTGTAGTTCATCATCAGTTGGACATGAAACGTTCTCAGCCAATTCAGCTAATTGATTGTTAACATCTTTCACTTGCTTCTCTTTCTGCGCGACTTCCCCATCTTGATCTGTTATGGCAATTTTCAGATCAACGATCCGCTGTGAAATGGCTTCGAGTTCAGCAGGGGAGGGTAATCGAATGCGAATTGCCTCATCAACCGTACCATCAAAACCCTTCAATGCATGAAGTAGTCCCTCGCATTGACGCCTTGCCTTGTCACAACTCTCGCGCTGTCGCTTAACCGCATCCGCAATCACACTAGGATTACCTAGATTCTCCAACAGATCAGCCAATGGTTTGGGGTCAGTCAATTCACCAAAGTCTGTCAACTGCTGCTCAACCGCCTTGATCCTGCGAGTTTCAACCTTGAATAATTCCCCAGTCTCCTTCCCTCGATCCATTAATACCTTGTGTTGCTGAGCAAGAAGGCGCATCCGATCAATAAGTCCGTTACTCTTTCTTAAATACTCAAGCTGCTCACTCTCGGTCGAGATCTTCTTCAGTTGAGTGACGTTAAGCAGAGCTTCTTGCAAGAGCTCTTCCAACGCAATACTTACCTTTTCATCGAGAAGACCCTGTGCTCGCTTTGCTTCAGAAAGTTCTCTTTCTGAATTTTCATAAAGTTTAATTTGCTGAAATAACTTCTGTATTTCCAGATCGTGTTCGAGCAGTGAGTGATCAGGATCTAGGTTTTCCAGCTTCTTCTTGAGATCTTTACATCGCTCTTTTAGTTTTTGTTCCTCTGCTTTAGCAATCTCAAGATCCGCTTGCAAACGATGCCTACTGGTAACAAAGTCCTCATTCAGGTCTGGAACATCACTCAACCCTTCTAATGCATCCTTGGCCTCACTCCAGGAGGGCACAAATGAGATGGCTTTTTTCAACGCATTCAAGGAATCCAATTTTGCAATCACTTTTGTCAACTCGAGCTTTGCTTCAGCTTCGGCTTCTCGGTGTTTCGCGAGGTTAGTTCTGA
>JAYYHM010000007.1:0-4570 GCA_036148415.1 Planctomycetota bacterium | reverse complement strand
CTCGGAGAGAGTAAATGGAAACAAGCGTCTAGCAACGGCCAAAGATCCCTCTCAATACGCCAGGCTTTCCCATCAGGGGAATGACCGTAAGCCGGTGGATCGAGCACGATCATTGCATACTGTCTTTGCCGTCTTACTTCTCGCTTGGCGAACTTCAATGCGTCATCGACAAGGTATCGAATGGGGGCTGACTGCCAACCATTTATCTCGGCCGCAGATCGGCAGCTCTGAACATTGGGTTTCGCGGCATCCACATGACAGACTGCCAATCCGCCTGAAAGCATCGCCATGCTCGAGGCACCCGTGTAGCCAAAAAGATTCAAGCCTAAAGCTTGATCTGGTGGTGCATCAGCATGTGACTCGCTGTTCCCTACCATCTGAGAGTTTGAAGGCCAAGCCTCGATGACTCGAGCCTGCTGATGAATCCATCGCCAATTTGCTGCCTGCTCAGGAAAAAGACCGATATGCCCAAAGGGAGTCGGCCTCACGGGCATGGAAAAATTCTCACAATCCAACAACAGAGATGAAGGCCAGGGCTCGCGAAAAATCCACTTCCGCTGCTTTTCATCGTAGCGAGCCGATGCGTCTCGCCAGAGTTTCGGGTCTTGGCGTGGCAGCCCGATCGCCGCGGGAGATGGCCGATCCACCAGATAGCCCGATAGCAACTCAAGCTTGCGTCCAGCGCCAAAATCCATGAGCTGATATTCGTCACAGGAGGAGGAATCCAATGGCATGACACCCGTTAGAGATTCAGAGGATTTACCCTACTTGTTTGAGACTTCAGGGTCGGCAGCTACCTTCTCGGAAGCAGCTGCTTCTGCCCCCTTGGTGGCTTCGCCCTCGCCGCCCTCTTCTCCTGTCATCGCTGCGACCACCTCGTCCTGGTTAATACCGAGCATATTACCGCTGAAGCCCCCGTGATCAAAAATTGGCCACCCCTCTTGGAACTGAACCTCTGCGGTGTAGTCCACCAAAGGACGCTCAAAGAATCTTCCTTTGGCGCCGGTAACACTCGAATCCCCAAAGTCAATTACATCCCCCGCCAATTTGGTTCGCTTACGCACTGATCCGGTCTGGAAAGGCCCCATGCCCAGGATCCAGGTGTCGTTAGCAGAGGCGACGGCACGGTTCACACCGGATTGCCACAATGGCTCTCGGGTCTCCCGATCATAGGCGAACGCAATGACTTTGGCAGCTGCTTGCCTGGTCTCTCGTCGAGCTAACGCAATCTCGGGAATGCTGGGCACACGTGGGGCCCCCGGAATGAACGAGGAAGCGGCAACGATCGTTTGTGTCTCAGGGACGCCAAACGTCATCTGGTGATCATCCGAACCCAAAACTCCAACTCGAGCTTCAACAATCACATTGGCATCCGCGGCCGCATCCTGAATCAGACATCCTGCTGCAACAATCTGCTGCCGGAGCGCACTGATGACATAATCCGCGTTGACGAAAGCCACGCCTTTGATCGCGCGGAGGTAGCTGGTGTCCAGATAGACTTTTTTACCCGCGAGCGGACGAAAATCAATCGAAGCCACACTATTATCCACCGCATCACTCAGCACCAATTGCTCCGTCGCGCTGTGGCCTCGGGTTGCACCACAGCCAACCAATGAAACCAACGACGTAAGCAGGACAACCGCGCATGCACACCGAACCCAATACGATGCGATCGGGCATTCGGACACATCTTGGACTGATGGACGTTGATTCATCGAGGTAAGTGCAAAGGCAGCTGCATCGTTCAAACCCGACCACCCATTGATCGAGCTATCATTGCAATTCTCACGTTGCCTGTTACCTAGTGTGCCGCCTTGCCGACAAGACCATTTTGCCAAATCGTTAGCTAGCAATACCTGCAACTAGGATGCAATAGATGAACTGCGCCGCCCTCGGCTTCGACTGCGCCTCGGTTTTTCCTCACCCCATTCCTTGGTAAGCGTTTCAAAGACTTCGGGTGATTCGTAGCGGACGATTGTCTTTCCCTCGGGCATAGGTCCGATGAGACCCTTAAAAATTGGCATACCACGGAGTTCTAGATCTGTACTGCAATCGTCCACACCCACCTGGTGGTGAATTTCAGCAATGGGCTCACTCGATGGGTAGTCGCGAATCAGGAGGGAGCCATCGACACCGCGGGTCACAATTCGAAATGTATCTTTCTTAGACATGGATTGCTCAGTTTAAAAAATCACAGACGCGGCTCGGAAGCCGACCAGAAAGGTAGGTTCTCGAGCACATCCAGTGAATTGGCATAGCTGGAGGGTGGGCACGGGGTGAGAGTCACCTTCGCAATGTCTGAACCGATGCCAATTGAGCAGCATCTACCTAGCGTTTCATGACAGAAAGCCGTCGCAATCTACACCAGACTGGGAATCTGACGCAGTAGAGCAATAAGCAGCGTTATCTTCTGGCATGACGCCACCAAGTTCGTTGCCTACACAACGAAAATCGGATCGGGATTGAGGAACATCGCTTTGATTCTCGATAAAGCTAGCGAGGGAGATAGCCTGCCGCAGCATGATGGAGGTAACTGCCACACTTGTTCACCCTCATAAAGGATGACAAAGGACAATTTCGAGGATCACAACCAAGGCATCTAAGGGAAGGTCCCTATGCAGCGCTTCGATGAGTGAGATCGGAAAACTTAGCTGCAACCCTCACCTAAGTTCGAGTTGGACTCACAAAGCCACTGAATCATGCAATGGGCACAATGCTTGCAACCATGCAAATTCCATCGCAGGGAATCATCCAAAGCCCGTCTGCGCTACCTCCAATCCCAAAAAATTGAACCTCGATCACGAAAGTGTGGCTAGAACATCGGGTGGATCGCATAAATGGTATCGGCAAAAGATTTTGTTAATGAGCTATTTTGAACTTTCTTGCTGACTCGAACCGCTCGGGCCCGATGGGGGAGACTCCAGTTACAGCTTTCGCCTCGCGGGCCCTTGAAATCCCGTATTTGGCCTTATTTCCTTCTTATTTTCTTGTTGGGAAGCGACACCGATTGGCGATCCCCGATCGATTCAGAGAAGAGGACTTGTGGTGGAATTTACGCACCGGAAATGTATTCGGCCAAGGAATTTGCAGAAATTACCCACCAAGGAGTCAAGATTTAACGGTTGTCGGGTCGATATCGATTGTGACGAAAGTGTTCACACATGAATGAAGACCTCCCCGAACGCCTGGTTATGAAGGCAACCAAGATGAAAGCCAACCTTTCCAAAAATCGCTACGCTAAATCCATTGCACTCTCGCTTGTGGCAAGCTTCTGCCTAATGGGAGCGACGGGTTGTCAGGTCTCTCTGAACGGGCAGACGCTCCCCAGCCCCTACTATCTTCAAGATGATGTGCAGTATTTCCCGGCTGGTCCGGAGTTCAAGCTACCACAAGAAGCTGCCGCTCTTCGTGCTGCACGAGCCGAAGAGGAAATGAATTCAAATTAGGCGAAACAAGCGCCGGCGAAATTATGGCCACTGACCATACTAGATCACGACGCGTCAAAACGCGTCGTGTTTTCGTGTCAGGGGACCGAACAAGCCTTCATTTTCATGGCCTGTAGAGATAACTGAAGCCACGCGCTCAGTTGAAAATGCCTCAAGCAACCTCTGCGGTTTTACTCGTCATCCGCCCGCAGGAATGCAGCGGTGGACTCTTCATACGGGCAGAATTCGTTCGCATTGAAGTAGAGCCCCAGCTCACGAGCAGCAGATGCTTCACTATCACTCGCGTGAACCAGATTCATCTGCCGACTGGAACTATAGTCTCCGCGAATCGTCCCCGCGGCAGCCTTTAAGCCGCTGGTTGCGCCCAAAATGTCGCGGACAACGCGGATCGCTTCGAGGCCATCGATTGCCATCGCAACTACCGGGGCAGATGTAATGAAGGACTCCAGACTTGGATAAAACGGTTTCTCTACATGTTCAGCGTAATGCTGGCGAGACAACTCCGGAGTGACCTGAAGCATTTTCATCGCAATGATCTTCAATCCCTTATCCTCAAAGCGGCTGATAATTGTCCCCATCAGCCGTCGTTGAACACAGTCCGGTTTGAGGAGTACCAATGTTCGTTGCATCTAAATTCGCTCCATTGAGGTCGTCTTCAGGGCCTCGGGTAAGTGTGTAGTTGTCCGTATCAAGTGATCTTCACACTTGACCGAAGTGGCTCGCTGGAATTTTACTGGTCGAGCGTTTGACGCCCAGTCGCGCACCCCACCGTAGCAAATGAAACAGGAAATTGCGGCACAAACCGTGACCCTCCGGGTATTTCTGTAGTGCTCATTTCACGATTTGCGCACATCTTGCCAAGCTGTGCCATTTTTGCCAATGGCGATTTCTTCGCCAAGGCATTGATCTTTTCGAACGAATCGTCTGAAGCAAATGAGTCATTACGAGTGCGTCGCTTGCCCGGCGTAATCAATTGGCTTGAGCCCACGAATCTAACGGCTGGCAGGCCGCTCGTCGCCGATCGTCCCCGATTGCCCCCTGCCTTCGGCTGACTCACGGCATGCCATCTGGAACGAGTAGCTGGTTCCTGCTCTCCCTCTAAGATCGCAAAAACACCCTAAAAA
>JAYYHM010000006.1:0-8865 GCA_036148415.1 Planctomycetota bacterium | reverse complement strand
ACGTTTCGGGTAGCACCTCCGGAAACTGCTGACGAAAAGCACCTACCACATCGGTGTCAGCCGAACCACGAAGAGCAACCATAACCGACCTAGCTAATTGCTCACCAGTTAATGGACGTTCGAGATACCAAGCAAAAGAAGCAGGATCCTCAAGGCCAGCACGCCGAACTGAAGTTTGCTGATAGGCTTGCGATCTAACGATCCCGCGAACCAATCGTTTGAGATCGTAGTGATTTTGACGAGTATCCTCCGCCAACCATTCAAGTAATTCGGGGTGACTGGGACGATGCATACTGTCCATTTCATCAAACGGGTGCACAATCCCACGACCCATCAAGATGGCCCAGATCCGGTTCACAAAAGCTAATGCTAACCTCGGATGATCTCGAACAACTTGCTTTACAAACTGTTCTCGCCGCGAAAACTTGGGCACTCGATTAAAAAGCGGTGAGCCATTCGGTTGGTATAAATCATCTGAATCTTCCTGCTCCTCTTTACCGTCAGGTCGAACTTCCGAGACGGTCTCCGCCTCGAGAAAGGTCAGGTAATTGGGCGTGCTCTCTCCACTCAAATCTGCGAACTCCGAAAAACCTCCAGTCGCAGATTCGTCGACCTTGAGAGTTCCATTGGAATCACTGTTCTTCCCTCGATTGAAAAATGCAACGAGTCCCCAGTAGTGTGCCTGCTTGATCTCATCCGCCATCATGTGATCGTGGCACTGTGCGCACTCGATCCGCACTCCAAAAATTGATGGTGCTATTGATTCTGCGATTTTCTGAAAATCATTATTTCTCTCATAAAGAAACCAAACCAAGCCCTTCTGTTCGGGCGCCTCCGGTCTCGCAAGTAGAATCTCCTCAACGACCTCCTCCCACGACCGGTTATCGCGAATTGCTTGCTCTAAATAAGCTCGCCACTGGCTCTGTTGTCTCTCGTGATACTTTTTCTCCGAAGCACGTCCCATTAACAAGGCGTCAAAGAGATCAGCAAAGTGCAGGACGAAATCGTCACTTTCCAACACACGGTCAATTAACAGACCGCGGTCCCTGGAAGATTGCATCCAATTTTCGAACTCAGCCGAAGTTGGGATCCGTCCCGCAAGATCCAGATAGATGCGTCGGCAGAAAGCTTCATCCGAACATTGATGAGAGATATTTACATTCCTCTCTTGAAAACCTTGACCTAACCATCGATTCACCGATTCCGTGATAGCACCTGAATCCGCTTGGGTCTCAACAACCAACTGGGGTGTTAATTCGTCTGCAATGACAATACGGGGCGTCATACTCACGAAACTCGCAACTATGATCAGGTAAAGCAGTCGATCAAAATACACGGATAACGCCACTTCCTCTCCCACCATTTGAACTGTTGATTTCTCCAATGAGAAAGTAGCAGGTCTCTTCATTCTCGGGCATAAGTGCCGAACGCGGACCACCCTATTCTCTCACTAAGATATTGTAATCAAGTTGGGAAAACTTCGAATCATGGAAAGAAGAACTAAAAACAGAGGATCCCCGCGTCGTATTAGAATCACTCAGGTGCACTAAGAAGAAACAACCCTCAACTTACTTGGATTCCATAATCCATTCGAGATTCATTCTAGCGCATGCGATTGTTTTATCACCCTCGTAAAGGCAAAGGATTGTGCCATCTGGTAAAAAAGCAAGGTCGGAATAGGCACTTGGCCCCTCATCAATCGTACGAGATACCTCCCAAGTGGCTCCACGATCACGACTAAGCTTGATCGTTAAATTACGACGCTTGCCGCGGCCAGCCGGCACTTCCTCACCCTTTTTATCTCTGGCAACTGAATGAGGGTTCGTAAACAAAACCAACTCCTCGTCACCATCCCGCGAGGGGACGCTCAGAATACTTGCCATGCAAACGGGCTCGAGTAATTGAGGGTGGAACTGCGGAGTACCCCACTCACCAATCCCGGTCTTACTCTTGGTCACTATCTTGCGGTTTGGCTCGGAGACACTTCTTGTGATCAACATAACCTGCCCATCATCAAAGGTGGCCAGCATACTCTCGTTAGGATGATGAAATATTCCTTCATTAGGGACTGCAACCTCACCCGCCTTCCAGGTTTTACCATGATCATCACTGTAGATGGTCCCACAGAAGGACGGACTATGATCACCCACATCACCGTAGGCCATCCATACGGGAACTAGTAATCGACCACTAGCAAGCTGACTCCCATGGCCCGGACCTGTTGCAATCACCTTCCAAGGATAACGACTTCGAAACGGCTTAAATGTTTGAGTGATCTCAACAGGCTGGCTCCATGTTTCACCGTCATCCTGACTACGAATAGAAAAGCAACGTGCGTAATTCAAGCAGTACAAAAATTCAATCGCACCGGTATGATGATCAACGATAGCGACTGGATTATTGACCGTCTGCTCAGTCTCGCCACCCGTCTTCTTTCGCGGATTCCCTTCCATCCGCTGACCATGATGGGCGATATGCTGCGCAGGCAGCCATGACTTTCCACCATCGAGTGAACGCCGAAGGTGAATTTCGATTTCGCCCCAGTCTGCACGACTATCGCGTCGAGCCTCGCAGTAAGCCAGGACGGTTCCTTTAGGCGTAACCACAATCCCTGGAATCCGGTATAGCGTTACACCATGCATTCCCGCAGGAAATACATCAACTTTTTGAAATTGAGGTTCGGCGGCTCGACAGAGTAAATCCCCAGACACGAGTAAAGCCAAGCTCACCAAGGCATAACAGCGAAGCATATTCATTAATTCCCTCTTGGATGTAATCCAGAAATGTAATCCACCCAGAATTCTTGATGTAAAAGATTTCGAACTCATAATAATCCGTGCCTCAATGATCCTAGAACGGGTGTAGCAAGGCATTGGCTTCAAATTCGATCAGTCCTTGAGCGGCATCACCTGAATACCACGAATCTGGACGATGCTGCCAGGGTCATGCTGCTGAAAAGCGAAATGGCCTGCAGGGTACGTCTTGGCAAAGTCCATATATTCGTAGAGTTCCTTGCCATCAACAGTAATTTTAATTCGTGTCATCTCACGACCTCGCCAAACATCATCGCGGACTTCAATTTCATAGGTAAACCAAGTATCGGGTTTCACCAACTGTGGATAGACATGGCAAAAACCATACAGAGATCCCGTGCGGATTGGATCGGTGTGAGTACTGTCAATTTGTGCCTCATAACCATCTAAAAATCCTGGCCGCCGTGTTGTTCGAAAATACAAACCCGAATTTCCGCCATCATTAATCTTTACTTCAGCGCGATAACGAAAATTCTTATAGGGGCCGGCCGTGCAAACCAACATGGAGGGATTGCCCGTACCCGTGATTGCTCCATCCAATACTTTCCAATGACTATCTTCTGCTCCCACCTTCTCCCACTGACTGTGTGTTTTCCCGTCAAAAAGCGACACCCATTTTGCATCTTGGGCGAAAGAATGGGTAATCAGTATGGTGAACAACAAAACCGAGAAGGTGGTACGAGCAAGCAAGACTGGCATGCAGAGGATCCTTTCAATATCTAGCGTAGGAAAAATCTAGCGTAGGAAAACGGAGGGCATTTTGAATCAATTGACACTTCACCCTCGTCAGCGGTTACTGAGGTAAAAAATGGGACTCAATTTTGCGTTGATTTCTTCGACCATTCCCAGTTTACCAGATTTGATAGCGAGGAAATGAGCCAAGGAATGGATTAAGATGTCGTCAATATTGTTTCTCTTTACCAGTAAGAAAAGTCGTTGGTTCTTTATTCGACTACACAAAATATGCACAGTAAGCCATGGATACAGCCGAGCTTGCGTACAGCCTTTCCTGATCAACCAAAAATCACATCCTAAAACGCCGCCAACATTGCCATTAATCTTTTATGCATACTTCGAAAATCGAACATCCGTTTCCCATTAATTGGAAAGTTGGCAGAGGCATTGTCCTACTTCTGGGAATTATTCTTGGGTCAGCACGGACATTTGCAGATGGACCCAATATCATTTTGGTGATGGCAGATGACCATGGATACGGAGATACGGGGTTCACGGGTCACCCGTTTGTGCAAACCCCAAATCTCGACCATATGTCGAATCAGGGAGTGGTGATGAATCGCTTCTATGCGAGTGCGCCGGTCTGTTCGCCAACAAGAGCAAGCGTGATGACGGGGCGGCATCCGTTTCGGGGGAATGTACCGAATCATGGGCATTACCTAAGACCCAAGGAAACCACGATTGCCGAACATTTAAAAACAAACGGTTACGTTACCGGTCACTTCGGGAAATGGCATATCGGTTCTGTTCAACCTCAAAGCCCAACCTGCCCAGGACGACAAGGATTCGACGAATGGCTCTCTGGCTTGAACTTCTTCGATCTCGATCCCTACCTTAGCCACAACGGAGATTACAAGCAGTTCAAAGGCCAAGGATCGATCATTACCATGGATGCCACTTTGGACTTTATCCGAGAACATAAAGATGGAGAATCACCTTTTTTTGCAGTAACCTGGTTCCCTTCACCCCATGATCCACAGCAGGAAATCCCCACCAAAACTCAAGACGCCGCAAAGCTTTACAACGACGAAGAGACGAAAAAGCCGGGTTACTTTCGAGAGATTACATTGCTGGATGAACAAGTGGGTCGACTTCGCAGTGCATTACGTGAATGGGGAATCGAAAAAAACACGCTTCTTATTTACACCAGTGACAAGGGCGGACTGGTGAGCGAATCCTCGGGGGGAAGAGCAAATAAGGGAAGCATCTACGAAGGTGGCTTACGTGTACCAACCATTTTTGAGTGGCCAGACAAACTGGATCCCGGCTCAGTCAATGTTACAGCAAGCTCCTCGGACTTTTTCCCCACGATTTCCGCAATCGCTGGATGTAAAACACAAGAACACCTCAAACTTGATGGGATCAACTTGCTTCCCTTCCTAGTCGGGTCAAAAAAACAGAGAAAGCCGATAGGTTTCTGGCACGGCTACGAAGCGGGACAAGCCACGTGGAACGACCGAGTGATACGCGATCTTTTAATCGCAAAGAAGAATGGTGAGTCAAACCCTCACCCAGATCGCATCCTGAAAAATGTTAATGAATATCCGAAACGTGACCTCAATCAGTTGACTGGACATGCGGCTTGGAATGATTGGCCATGGAAACTCCACCGAATCCAAGCTGGAGACAAGGTGAACCTTGAACTGTACAACCTGACCAACGACCCGATGGAAACTCAAAACCTAGCACAACAGAATCCAGAATTGGCTTTAAAGATGAAAAAAGAACTTGAGCATTGGCAACGTTCCGTACTTCAGAGCTGGCAGGGTGCTGACTACTTGATTCAATAATTTTCTTCACAGCCGATCCTCAAGTCACTTCACTCACTCGTAATCAATCATCTCGAAAACTCAACACGATGAAAATCAAGCTTTCAACACCATTGCTTCGCAGTCAAATCTTGCAACGGATGATTCAAACTGCATTTTTTATTGTGGTGTCCATCGTCATGATGCCAACTCAGGCCGAAGAAACTCAGAGCCCCACATCACAGGAAGAGAGGGATTCGCAGGATGCAACCGGTAGGGCGCGTCCAAACATTCTTTTCATCTACACCGATGACCAGAGTTATCGCACCGTGAGTTGCTATTCCGATGCTTATTCTTGGGTAAGGACACCGAATATTGATCAACTCGCGAGAGATGGAGTGCGGTTTGAACACGCATACATTGGATCCTGGTGCATGCCATCTCGAGCCTCGATGCTCACTGGCCTCCATCAACATGGGATTGAATCCATGCGGATGGAAGGTCAGTACCCCGGCAGCAGCTACGATCCTGAGCAACTGCATTTTTGGCCAAGTGTGATGAGAGACAATGGATACACGACCGCCCACATTGGTAAATGGCACACAGGACGTGACACGGGATTTGGTCGGGATTGGGACCACCAAATTGTCTGGAATCGTCCTGGCTATCCCGAGAACGCTCCCAACTACTACGACAACCAGCTGATCAGTGTAGACGGCGGACCTCCCACAATGACGACGGGATATTCCACGGACAATTACACAAACTGGGCAGTAGAATTTGTTCAGCGAGAAAGTGAATCCACCAAACCTTGGTACTTATGGCTTTGCTATGGGGCGGTACATGGTCCATTCACGCCAGCGAATCGCCACCTGAAAGCCTACGCGGATCTGGAGATCCCTATCCCAGCGGACATCTATCCACCACGCCCGAATAAACCAGATTACGTCCAACAGATGGAACACTGGGAACCGGGGAAGGATGGCTTCCCCGTGGAACGAAAAACCCGTGATGTGTCACCTGTGGGAATGAAGGATGTACCCGGTAGGTCACTAAAAGAATGGATCCGACAATATCATCAAGGGGTGCTAGCGATCGACGAGGGTGTTGGCAGATTACTTGAAGCTCTTCAATCAACAGGTCAGGATCAGGACACGCTGATCATTTTCACTTCGGATCAAGGATTTGCGTGGGGTCAACATGGCTTTAAATCTAAAGTAGCGCCCTATCGAGCAACCGTTGAAGCTCCGTTTCTGATCCGTCCTCCCTCAGGCAGCTCTCCACAAATTAAGGGAAGAGTGATCTCAGATCCCGTGAGTGGAGTGGATATCCCTCCGACCATCCTTGCCAGTGCAGGGATCAAACTTCCTTGGAAAATGCATGGGGAAGATTTGAGTCCGCTCTTTAACACGCTCTCTTCTCAAAGAACATCGCCCGCAATGCTCGTCCACACGGGCAAGCTATATGGAAGCGATACAAACACGATACCCAAGCAGGATGACCCGACGCTGTATCATGGCCCCGGCGTGCCATGGTATGTCATGCTCGCGAGCGGGAAATTCAAATATATTCGAAACTTGATAGATGGTGAGACAGAAGAACTCTACGACCTCGACCGAGACCCCGACGAACTCAACAATCTGGCCATGAAAAAACTGTACCGCAGGCGTCTGCGCCAAATGCGCGAATCCGCTGTCGAAGAACTTGTGAGGACTGAAGCTGGCTTGGTCAAGCAGTTGCCAACAAACAACAACCGCAAATGATCCCGGTTGCCGGAAAAAAATTTGGAATGAATGAACAAAACATAGAAGGCCGCCTCAGCTCAATTGCTGAGCCCCTGCCTTACCGTTCTGAATTCTAAATGTTGCTGCGGTATGCATTGGTGAACCCAAACGATCAACAATCGGAGTGACTTGGTATCGGGTAATCCATTCATCAGGTGTAAGCGTGCAAGAAACATATCCTCGATTGGAGTTATACCAACGAACGAATTCATTTTGCTCTCGAGCTCGCTCATATTCCGCGATGACATTGCCACCATTCCCACCTGAAGTCATCGAGGTTCCGACCAACTCCGTGCCGACCAAAGGCGATGACGGATCTTCGAAATCTAGCTGCAAGTCGTTCACCCAATTTACATGAATGTCACCTGTCAGAACGACCGGATTTGGGACCTGTCTTTCATGGATGAATCGCAACAATTTACGACGGCTGAATTCATACCCCGGCCACTGGTCCATGCTGTATTTGGGAGAATCAGGAGTTCCACGATTTAGTGGAGCCATCATGACCTGTTGTGCCAGCACGTTCCACGTGACAGGAGATCGAGTCAAACCCGACATCAACCAATTTTCCTGATCCGTACCTAGCATGGTAGTCTGGGAATCGAAAACCTTACCCGTCATGGGTTTCTGATGATCGCCATTGGGCTGATCTGTTCGATACTGTCGAGTGTCCAGAACAAAGAACTGGGCCAATCTTCCGTCCTGACAACGACGGTAAAGCTTCATGTTCTCCGCTGAGGGAAAAGATCTTCTCCGAAGTGGCATGAATTCGTAGTAAGCCTGATATGCATTCATGCGTCGAGCTAAAAACGCCTCAGGCGAAATACCATCCTCCTCTGAAACTAAATCTGCGTAGTTGTTATCAAATTCATGGTCATCCCAAGTCACCAACCAAGGAAACAATCGATGAGTCTCACGCAATTGATTATCGCTTCGGTACTGAGCGTAGCGCAATCGATACTGATCAAGCGTCTCGATTTCTGGCCCCAAGTGCTTACGAGGACGTTTATCCTTCCCCGCGTACTCGTAGATGTAATCCCCCAGATGAATCACAAGATCAAGATCTTCTTCTTGCATGTGGGAGTAGCCATTGAAATAACCTGATTCAAAGTGCTGACACGAAGTGAAGGCGAATTGCATTTGCTCAGGCATCGCCATCGCTTCCGGTGCAGTACGTGTTCTACCAGTCGGACTAGTCGCATCCCCGGCATGGAATCGATAAAAGTACCACCTCCAAGGCTTCAGACCTTCAACTTCAACGTGCACGGAGTGACCAAGCTGTGGTACTGCGAAGGATGTGCCTTTCTTTACTATTTTGGAGAAGCTCTCATCCTCGGAAATCTCCCACTGAACTTCAATCGGAAGACGAGGAAGCCCACCGATCTCCAGTGGACCTGCAGAGAGGCGTGTCCACAAGACGACACCATGCGGCGTGGGATCCCCAGAAGATACACCGAGGGTAAAAGGATCGGACGTGAACTTTGGCTCTTTCTCGATAGGTGACTCAGCAAAAAGTGAAACCTGTGGGATTGAACTCAAAGCTGCGAGGTATTGCAGAAAAAACCTTCGATCCACACCATACCGTTGTCGCTTGAAACGATTGCGTTTCCTGGAAATGGGAAGATAGAAATCCATGGTGTATTCGCTCCGTTGGGTCTAACCTTTTCTGCCATGCGGATCATTCGCATCACATTTCAACCGTAACCAAAAAAGAAGATCGCCCTTACGAGGGTCAGGATCTAGCGATGGAGGAAGGAAAAGCCAAGTGACCAACCCACTCTCCTA
>JAYYHM010000005.1:0-2560 GCA_036148415.1 Planctomycetota bacterium | reverse complement strand
TGCTGTGAAACGACTTGCATTCTCCTTGCTCTCCATCTGGATAGTGACCTCCGTAATCTTTAGCATCCGCTGGCAAACTGATCATCAAGAGTTGGGACAATCTGAACTCGCCAAATTAAAGTTCACGACTACGCAGCCGATTTTGGCAAGACCAGTCGCAATCGCTGCTCAATCGGAATCCCCCACTTACGTTGGACGGGACGCCTGCAAAGAATGCCACCAAGATAACCACGCTTGGCATGGAAACCACGGTCATCATAAAACCTTCGCAAAGACGGACGACCCAGAAATCATTAAACTCTTCGATGGGAGATCCTACGATTCGGGTGAACCCTATGGAAAATTTACCTATCATTCAGACGACCAAGGGCTGTATGCGAAACTTCCAGACAAGTTTGGTGATCGTCCCTTCCGCCTGCAGTATTCTCTTGGTTCAGCCCACGGTGCCGTAACACTCCTGAGCCTGCTTCCTGACGAAAGCGGAGATACCTTTGCTATTGAGCATCGAGTCTCTTGGTTCCGTGAAGGTGACGAGCTTAGACCCACGCCTCAAGAGGACGATGGTAATCCAGAGACTGCGGCCGACTTCTTTGGGTTGCGTCACGAGGGAAGAGTGATGGAGAAGTGCGTGTATTGCCACACTACACGTGGCTCCATCGAGAACGCAACCATCGAAGACTTAGTACAGGGAGTCAATTGCGAGAAATGCCACGGTCCCGGCAGTGAGCACGTGCGTCTCGCACAAAATGGAAAAACTCCACCTAAGTACTCCGTTGGAAGGGAGGATTGGGATGTTGAATCAGAGATTCAACTCTGCGGGGACTGCCATCGTCTCCCAGCAACCGTGTCAAGGAGTGAGCTGAGAGAGTACCCGGATGAACTCACAAGGTTTCAACCGGTTGGCCTACTGCGTAGCCGTTGCTTTGTGGAATCGGAAGGACAACTTCGCTGCACAAGCTGCCACAATCCGCACCAAACAATCAGTTCTGTTCCGAAAAGTGTACATCTTGCTAACTGCATCAGCTGTCACCAAGAGAATAATCCGGCGCATACGCTTTGTAAGGTAAACACAAAAGATGGCTGCATTGATTGCCACATGCCTGCACGTGAATTGCCAGGGTTGAGTGTCAGTTTCCATGACCATTGGATCAGAGTTCACCCAGAACCGTAATGCATTGCCACTTCTTTTGTCGGCTTAACCACGCAACATTCATGCCTCAGGTTGTTTAAACTCTGAAGATCTCTCCTCTTCGTTAAGCGGGACGAAAAACCAAAATGCAAACCCATTGGAATCGGCATGAGGCACCATCGATTGCGGTTTCCATGACACCAGAAATAATGCTTAACACTTGGCTGCCATACGGATTCATTCTTATGGCCGCTATATTGCTGGGATGTGGGGAAGAAACTCATTCGCAAAGGGAATCCATAGCACCAGGGCCACTTTCGCCTTCACTAACAAATCCGGTCGAAGTAGCGCAGGAAATCTCACCTGATGTTGAGATTGAGTTGAATCACCAAGTACCCACTTCTGAAAGCGAACAAAACCTGCGCACTTCAAATTCCCCTCCGAGCCTGGAAGCTTTACAAGAACTCGTCATCGAATCCTTGGAGTTAGGTGAAACGGACAAAGCTTGGAGCATGATTCGCCAAGCGGCACGAATGGATCGAGAAGATTTTGACACCCGCTACCTGATGGCTCGAGTGCTAGCCGAAAGAAATCGATTTACCGAAGCAGTAAAGATTTTGGATGAGCTATCCGGTGAAGACCCGCAGATCCAACTGCCGGTTTGGGGACAAACCGCGGAATGGCTAACTTATGATGGAAAGTGGAGTTTGGCTGAAGAACGCTATCGAAAATTAATCGATGAGTTACCAGAAGTTGGACTGGCTCACCGCAAACTTGCCGAGTTACGGCTAAGGCAAGGTTACCGCAGTGAAGCATGTGCAATTTTCCAATTGCTTTGTGAGAATGGCAATGTGGAGGAATTTGAATTACGTCAGCTACTGCGGATCGGTCGACCCTTCGCTGGTGAGCTTGCCTCAGATGAATGGACCCCCGTTGGGCTGCTAGGAAAAGCGTGTCATTTATTTGGGGAAAATCAATACGAAGCCACTTTAAGTTTGTTAGAGGAAGCAGGATCCAGCGAGGTTAAAGCAATTGCCTTGAGGGGCCGAGTTTTGGCTTCACTAAATCAAAGCGAAAAGCTTGCTCAATGGAATCATGATTGGGTAGCAGATCCCGTAGATGATTCAGGGTACTGGTATGCTAAAGGGGTTCTCGCCCAGAACACCGGTGACCACTCCAGGGCAGTCGAATTTTTTTGTGAGTGTTTACTGACCGACGCAACCAACCCAGATGCTTACCATCGGTTCAGTGAATCTTTAAAGCATATCGGGCAGAGCGAAGCTTCGCAGCGGGCAATGCGACGAGCCAAACAACTTGAGGAGACCCACGAAATCGGCTCACTGTTTACAAAAGATCAGGCAAGAGATCCCAGGAAAGTCGCCCAACTCTGCACTTTGCTTGACGACTTAAAACGTCCCTTGGAGTCTCTTT
>JAYYHM010000004.1:0-2864 GCA_036148415.1 Planctomycetota bacterium | reverse complement strand
CAAGATCCATTCTTTCAGCGACCCTTGAAAATTCGGCCGTCAACGTTCTGGTATCCGAGATCTCAGACGCATCTCCCTCCCATTGGATACTTGATTGAAGGGAAATCAGTTCATCCGTCAATTGCCTACCATATTGACCCTCAAGCAGCATCGCATGATGCTGCATGCTCAAGAAGCTGTAAAGTAAATAGGCGATCGCCCGGATGTCTCTTCTACGATTCTTCTCAATATCTAACGGAAGATCGTCTATTTTATTCGTTGCACATGAAGGTGGATGCTTCGTCGTTTCTAGGCAAATCGCTTTTCCAAAGTCGATCAGCTTCAAATGACTATTACCTTGATCCTGAGTTACAACAAGGTTGTCAGGACTCATATCACCGTGGGTGATGCCTCGGTCATGCAAGTCAGCGATCGTTGAGCAGGCTTGGGTAAGTAATCCAAATTTTGTCTCTACTGAATAGTCGGATCGCAGTAGGAATTGTCCGAATGGAATTCCATCAAGATACTCCATCGCAAGGAAGGCCTGATCTTCCTTTAGTTTACCATACGAAAAGATTCTCACCACGTTTGGGTGCTCGGCTTTGCGGTGGATATTATATTCTCTAACAAACCGAGCGTATCGCTTTTGCGGATGGTTGCAATTCGAAGGAGTTTTAATCGCAAATTGATTGCTCGGGACACGGATCTGTTGTGCTTTGAAGATCAGATTAGCGGTTCCCCGCCCAATCAATGTGTTTAGTTCTATGTCGTGCTCTGCGAACTGATCCCCGGGTGAAAGGACTTTTTCAGCTTTAACGCCTTCCCACTGATCACAGATAGAGATACGAGCCTCTTCATCGGCCCGTGGAAGCCAGTGGTCACTTTTCTCATGAGATTCCACAAGCCTTAAGGTTTGATCGCGTATTTCCGAGGTTTTTGCATTCTGGTTGATGAAATCGGACCAATTGCAGGGCGTGACATGCTCCAGGCAGTGAAGCATGAGTTGGAAAGAGGGCAGATCGATCGACACGAGGTTCTCGAGTTTTATGGGTATGGAATCGATGAGTTTGAATTTAATTTTCCCTCGATTGGGTCAGTTCAGCTTTTAGCCAAGCTCGAGCGGCGAGCCACTCTCGGTAAATTGTGCTCCGCGGTTTCTCAAGAACGTTACTGATTTCGTCAAAGGTCAGGCCAGCAAAAAAACGAAGGTTAACGACTTCAGCGGCTGACTTATGAATCTGTGCAAGTTTTGTGATGGACTCAGTCAAATCGATTAGGTACTCATCTTCTTTAGGCTTTTCGGAGGCGTGCTCTGCGACTCCATCTTCCCAGGGGACTTGTGTATGGGCACCGCCACTCCTGAGTGTTGCTTTTCTTCGGGCATGGTCAATAAGAATCCTACGCATGGTCTCGATAATCAGATTGACGAGCTGTCTTCGATTTTCCCATTGCAGGGGAGTAGTGGATCGAGTCAATCGGAGGAAAGCTTCATGAACCAGGTCATCCGACTGCAAGGTGATCGAGCTTCTCTCTGATCGAAGTAGCCAATTCGCAAGATTCTGCAGATCTTCATACGCGTCGTCGAAAGACGACTGGAAACGTTTTGGATCGATGATCGCCAACTCTGGATTTATTACAGCATCGTCACTGATAGGAAGTGGCTTGGCGAAAGAATCGTAAGAGTGATTCTGTAATGGGCTTAGGGGGTCCATCATTCTCTCGGAGCTGAACTCACTATTGCTAATGAGATGGCATTTGGGACGAATTCATACTGAGCCTCTCTCAGGTTGAATTCGCATGTACATCGCTTGATTTCCCCCGCTGCGCGTCAATCAATTGCGTCGAGTGCAGGCACCACTGTGCTTGGCTCGACATGCATTTCAAATTCTTTTCGTGCAAAAAAAACAACAAAAGATGCATTTTGTGTGGACGATTCCGGGGTGATGTTTTTTCACAACATTTACGACGTTTTCAGAAAACAACGCCGGAGTTCATTCCGCAAAAAAATGCTTTTTCCCTGCAATGATCCGAAAAAATCTCTGCTTGATCTCGCTTAACTCCTACAGCCGGTACATCCACCAATATCGCTAGAGGTGTCACATGCCGGTTCTACAGATTATTTGTCACCCTAGAGAGGACCAAAGAGGAGAGAGGCTATGCGTTTATCTCGTTTCACTAAGCTGACCATTGCATTGGCAGCCATTGCAGCTTTTGGGCTGCAAACATCGCTGGAAGCACAGCGACGTGGTCGACCATCACGAGCACCACGACCCGTTCGTCGTCCCGTAAGCAGACCAGCTCCCAAACCGCGGCCGACAGTTGCACCGGCTCCAACACCTGCACCAAACCCAGCGGCTAATAACCCGTTTGCTGGCGATGAGCCATTTACAAATGGGGTCTTTGCTGAACAACCCGGTACAACTCTTAGAGACAACGCGGGTGTGCGTTCGACCGATCGGGTTCTCACACCTAGTGCTTTCGCGCAAGCACCAAAAGCATTGGAAACTCTGGAAGTACCCCCAGTGGACGTATCTGAATACATCGCTGATGAGACTGCGGCTATCGCTTTAGGAAAAGCTCTTTTCTGGGATCAACAGATGGGCAGTGATGGAATTGTCGCTTGTGCAAGTTGTCACTATTCCTTTGGTGTTGATGTGCGAACGAAAAACACCATAGCTCCTGGTGGCTTTGCTGCTGCACAATCCCCTGACTTCGATGACAACGCCTTCTACGGCCCCAATAAGGATCTCAGTGCCGAGATGTTCCCCTTCCACAAGAAGGTGGATCCACTGAAGAGAACGATTGATTTCCCTGACACGGAAAATCTTGCTGGAGAGAACGAAGATCCCAACGATCACGACAGCAACATCTTGTCGAATAACAAT
>JAYYHM010000003.1:0-6002 GCA_036148415.1 Planctomycetota bacterium | reverse complement strand
GATGAAGTCACCATGGCAGCTGAATGTATCGAGCAGATGTTGACAGAATCAGCTATCAAGCATGGTGACTGCGCTGGATTGATATTTGTTACGCCATCATTTTTGCCAATGCACATCGCAAACCGCCATATGGACCGTGAGCACGCGAGGCAAGAACAACCCACAAGAGCTGCATATCAATTAGTTGAACGCTTGGGTCTCTCACCTAGAAAATTTGTGGGGATGAATGGCTTTTGCAGCGGATATGCTAAGGCTTGTCTGTACGCGAAGAAAAAGATGCTTCCCGGTCTCGATCTTAAAAAATCAGAATATATCTTGCTTGTTACCTCCAATCGCATCAGTCGGATTACGGACTTTGGGTGTCGTCAGACAGGAGCTTTGTTCGGCGATTTTGTTACTGTTAGTGTCCTTGCCCGAATGGATAGTGACCTATACCCCGTTCGATTTGAGCTGGTTGATGTATGCTACGGGAAGCAACCCGTAAAGCGAGCCTATTTTGATTTCTCGATCAAAAAGAATGTGTTGGTTCCCACGCCGGATGGCGGCCGTGAAGTGCTACCCGATCGACTAGTATTTTCCATGGATGGGATGGGAATAGCAGACACGGCACCGCGAGCAATGGCAGCTTCGGCAGCTGAATTATTGGATGCAAATGGAATCGATACGTCTGACGTAAAACACGTTGTCCCACATCAAGCCGGAAACGGTATCATCCGGCTTGCCTCGATGAAATTTGAGCAGATGGGACTCGATGCGGAAGTTGTCAATGGCTTCGCAAAGGAGGTCGGTAACGTCAGTTCTGGATCTGTTCCTTTCGCACTTTCAAAACTATGGAAGGACCTAGAAGGCTATGTGCTCTGTCCGGTCGCAGCGGTTGGTAGTCCGGGGCGGCCTGAAGTTTCACAGGGTTGTCTTTTGTTCAACACGATAAAATAGAACTTGATGTGGCCAAAAGTCCTAATCATCTGAGTAGGGTGATACAGGTATGTTTGCGACAGATCAGCGTTTGGGATCCCCTACCCTGAGCTCATTGATTTCATTGCGAGCGGGCATTTGATCATCCGCTATTGCTGGTGGACCAGCGAGTTTTGACATCTTTTGTGAGGGATCAGTGCAAAATAGCCGAATCGGTATTTGCTTTTCGTATGGGCCCACACGTTACGGTTATAGGGGTTGGGCAATTTTTGGTGCTGGGCTTCGTCCTCTACGTATCGGTTCTGGCGATTTTAATACCTAAATCAGATTCTAATGGCCGATTGCGATAAGGCTGGGATGTGGCAAATGTGAATTGAAAGTTGTTTTCAATGACGTGGTAGAGAATGCGCGTTAGTCGAACAAGATCACGGGGATTGAGAGTGTTGCCTCAGGTGAGGCCAGATCGAGTTCTCGAAGCGATTGGACATTCAGTAGTCAAACGCTGCGTGGCCGTAATCAGTATTCTTTCGCTTCTCTCAGCAACCTGTGTACTCGCTTTTACTCCGAAGTCATGGTCGGAGCCTGTGCGTAGCGTGATGTCGAGGCAACTGCTATTCACAGGTGTTGATGGGACTTGGGCAGCAGCTCGATTCGGTGCAGCGGTGGGCGTGCTTTTGATCGTTCAAGCCGCATTATGGGTCGATGCCATTGGAATGACTACCGAGATGATCGCTCCAATGCTGTGGCGTGCCATCGTCCGGGAGGTTGCACCGTTACTGGCCTGTCTTGTGGTGATTGGTAGAAGCGGGGTGGCGATTTCGACCGAGCTCGCCACGATGCGAGTTGATGGGCAGCTGGAAGTACTTGATGCACAGGGAATTGATCCTATGACCAGCTTAGTGATGCCGCGAATCGTCAGCATGGTATTCAGCGTTTTTTGTCTAGCACTGATTTCAGCAACGGCAATGATCCTAACCGGTTACGCAGGTGGCCGGGCTGTTGGGGTGATCCGCGTTTCTTTTCTCAGTTTCTTAGATCAGTTAGTCGGGGAGATTCACACTCTGGATTTCTTGTTCTTTGTTCCAAAAACCATTGTGGCTGGAGCCTTCGCAGCAGCAATTTGTTGTTTGGATGGATTGAGCGTCAAAGCTGCTATCACTGATGTACCAAGAGTTTCAAGTAGAGCAGGGATCCGAGCGTTAGGAGCGGTTTTTATTATCTCCGCGATCCTGTCTATCTTGATTTATGGACGCATTCTGATCTTTGAGGTGGTGTAGAGATGATCATGCCTTCCCTCGAATCAGCGGATCCTGTGGTGCTTGAACTCAGGGATCTTTCCCATCAACCCACTTTTGAGAATGGACTGCAATTCCGAAACGTTGATCTCGAGATTCGCTCCGGTGAGCTGCTAACCATTCAGGTCGATGGTGCTGCACGAACGCGATCATTCGCTTCAATGCTCCAAGGAATAGGGTTGCCTGATTCTGGTGAAATTTTTTTCATGAATCAGGATTGGCTGGGATCAGACTATCAAAGACATTTTTCACAGAGAAGTTTGATTGGTCGTGTGTTTGATGGTCAAGCTTGGCTTGAAAATCTTAATGTTGATGAGAACGTCACGCTTGCCATGCGTCATCATGGGGGGACGCGTGAAGAGATTCGAGCTTCACTCCATTATTGGATGAACCATTTGGGGTTAGACAAATTAGTCAGTCGTCGCCCAGCATTTGTCGCACCCGCCACTTTGCAACTACATCAGTGGATTCGTGCTTTTATTGGTAAGCCTAAACTGGTCATTCTTGAACGCCCTCTGCAGTTTTTATCCGAAGACTGGTTTGCCAAATTGTTGTCTGCGGTGGAAGTCATCTTAAATAATGATATCGCGGTACTTTGGTTGGATAGTCGAACCGATCTTCAGTCATTGACTCTGAATGGCCGGAGTAACCACGTCATTTTGAATGGCGGGAAATTCACGATACCTTTAGATACTCTTGGAGGTCATCATGAATGAAGTTTATCGACTCAGATATACCAATCAGATTGTTGGCGCTTTTCTGCTCATTTTTCTGATTCTCCTCTTGGTGTTGTCCTTTACCGTATTTCGTCTTGGAAATCTTTTCGGAGCGAAGGACCGTTATTGGATTGAAACCGCGGAAGCGGACGTCCATGAGCTTCACCCAGGTACCGAGGTGCTTATCCTCGGAAAACCTGTCGGTGAAGTTCTTGACTTGAATTATCTCGAGGATGGCCGTGGTGTTAGAGTTGATTTGCAACTGACGAGACAAAAAACACCCCAAATTTTCGAAGACTCCATCGTTCGCCTCGAACGAAAGTTTGGCGTGGGTACACCGGTGTTGGTCATTCGCAGGGATTCGAGTCGAAAACGCAGTTCGCAGACACTCTCACCTGATCAAAAGATTGAGTATTTCTCTTCTGATCTCGATCGTGTCGATCAGCTCACTGAGCAGGTTAGGCAGATAACCAAATCTTTCCAAGAGATTCAGCAGGTCGCAGAACCAACGCTCGAAAGTGTTAGGGAGACTGGGGAGAGGTTGCAGGGCTCTCTTGATCAAGCTGTTGATCCCGCTTTCCAGAAATCTCAAATCGCCTCAGATTCGTTTCTTGAGACCAACGAACAGATCCGTGCGACAACAGAAAATCTGGAGAGTCAAATCGCAGCTTTTGTTGATCGTGCAGATCGCATGCTTGATGTTGAGGTGAGTAAAACATTGAGATCGATTCAGCAGTCCAATGGTGTGATTGAGCAGGCAGCGACCCAGGTGGAAATGACATCGAAATCACTCGATAGTGAGGTCATTGATACGCTGAGGATCATTCAGGAAGCTAGTGAGACTGTTCGTCAACTGGCGGAGCAGACACAAGGTCTCGTTGAAGTGCTCAACGAGGAGGCGGAAGATCTTCCGGGAACAACCAATCGTGTCAACAATACGATGTCTGAAGCACAGCAACTAGTTCAGGAGATACGCAGTCACTGGCTCTTGCGACGATATCGTCAAGAACCTCGTGCCAACGAATTGCTACCGCCATCCGCAATCCGTGGGGGTGCGAGATGATTCAGAATCAGAAATCTACTGATGATCATTTGTTCTGCAAGAAGTGGCCAAATGCGGCGTTAAAACAGCTGGTCGTCGTCATTTGTCTGGTATTTGTGGGCTGTCGGAGCACAGCCATGGATAGTTCCGAATCCGTGTCACCGTGGGTAAGAATCAATTCGAAGGCGAATGAACTTTACAAGGATGGTAGTACGCAGAGGGCAATGGATGCCTATCTCGAGGTTTTATATGCTGCTTGGGCTACGGATGATGCCGAACAGGCGGGATCGACTGCCTACCATCTAGCAGCTTGCCATTTCAGCTTGGGTGATCTGGATACCGCAAAGGATTGGTTGCTAGATGCGCGCTATGAACTTTCCCGTGTAGATTCCCCCATGGAGAATACTTGGATTCTCGAAGCGAAGATTGCACGCGCTGAGATGCGCTACGAGGATATTCCTTATCTACTTGAGCGTGCTGAATCGCAGAAGCCGCAAACGAAGCCTTTCCAGGTTGTTCGACAAGGGTTAATGGATACCCTACCGGAGTTTCGATTCACCTCAGCTAAGATGTCATTAGATCTTGTGAGGATGCGTCAGTCCCAGCGGAGGTCGTTTGTGGAGAATTTGCCTTTGGATCTTATCCGAGCGAATGTTGCAATCGATCGTGGAGATTTAAACACTGCGCGTAGACATCTTCGAGCTATGAAGGAAGTTCTTGATGCTCAAAGTCAACCTGATCTACAAGCGGAGTGGCATCGAATCTCGGGTGAACTCGCGTTAATTGAGCAAAAATATCAGATTGCTGCCGAGCATTTTGATGAAGAGGTGGATAGTCTAAAACAATCAAAAGTATACCGCGACCTTGCTGAAGTGTTGGCTCAAAGTGCAAAGGCTTATGAGAGGGGTGGGATCCTGAATATTGCAGCGGATCGTCTTTGTCGGGCCGCGAGGGTTCATTTTGGGAAAGGAAACTATCAAGCAGCTTGGGATCTCACGCAGCAAGCGGGTCGCTTATCTGCAAACGCTTCCGATGCAATCATTCAAGTCCGCTTAAGATTGATCGCTGAGCAAACTCTCAGCGAGTTACCGGATGTGGAAGTTGGGCGTTAGCAATCTTAAGCCCAGTGGATCCTAGGGATTGGTTTCGACTCAAATCTCATTGGACTTTCGGAAGTCAATCCATGCGAACGCCAACGCTGAGCAAGATATTTGCGTACCTTTGCTGATCAGCCGTCTGGATGGTCAACACGTGGTCGGGTGTGCTGACTGCTTCGTAGAAGGCCCATTTGTCGATCGGTTCTAGATTCAGATCTAGGTTCTCTTTTTTTATGGTTTCACGGTAGTCGGCCCAAACCGGTGGATCTCCATCTAATGCATACGGCCCACTCGTCTCTGTTTGCATCGTTTGAATCGCTTCGACAGGAACCGCAGAAAGAACTGCTTCGAGAACTTGATTGCAAGTAGGGATGCCCGGCATCAGGTTCAAGCTAACCAATTCCGATCGAGGTCCACGCTTGCTGGCTGCCGGGTAGTTGCCATCCGCGATCAAGATAGTGCTGTGATGGCCTGCAGCGGCGAGAACTGCTGAGATCTGTGGGTGAATAAGTTTGTGTCGTAACATAAAATTTAAAGTAATGAGGTTTGAGTGTGATCGTCTTGGCGGTTCCTGCCCCTGGGGAACGCTAACGAAAATGATAAGCCAGTTTTGAAAGGCTGTCACGGACCAACAATGTGCATCAGGCTAGTGTTGCCTTAAAACCGATTGGATCCGCCCGTCTATTTTACTGATTGTGTCGCTGCCCTACTCGCAGGAGTTTCAGGTTTGTCTAAAGGGTTACTTTTTCGAAGAATCAAGATCGGAAATTATCTGGGAATCGATCTGTTTGTCCATTGGACCTTTCTCCTTCTAGCTGCTTATATATTTCTATCCTCTTTGGTTGATGGATTATCGGTTGCGCTATTTATGATTGCCCAATTCCTCGGAGTCTTTTTTTGTGTGACCCTCCATGAATACGGTCACGCGATGGCTGCT
>JAYYHM010000002.1:0-2920 GCA_036148415.1 Planctomycetota bacterium | reverse complement strand
GAATGACTCCTGACGGTCGCCCAGGGGCGGTGGTACAGTTCCATGTGCCGCGATTTGTCAAGAATCGCGAGAAGCACCTCGAAAAAGTGATGCTCGCTAGAATCAGTCAGAATATTCTGACCTGCCCAACGGCAAGATGTTTCAACCATTTGGACACGCAGCCCTACTTCAAATTGGGTCGTAAAATTGCTCTTTTTGGGGACCGTCATCAATTCCGAGACGAGAGACACGGAGAGAAAGGCTGGGTGATCCCAACCCTCGGCGGGGAGTTCTTCCTTTCTCGAAGGTTTGGATTTCGGGATGGTGTTATGGGAGGCAACCTCTGGTTCTACGGACCCGATGAATCCGTCGCACTCGAAGCTGCTGAGAAAGCTGCGGAAGCTGCCGAAGCGACCGAAGGTTTAGTCACGACCTTTCCGGGAGGCATCGCGTCAAGCGGTTCCAAGGCCGGAAGTAGCTACGACTTCCTGATCGCAGCCACCTACGCGGAGTACTGCCCAACACTACGCGAGCAATTGGGTGAGCGATCCAAAGTGCCAGCAGGCGTCGGCAGCATCATGGAAATCATTATGAACGGTAGGGATTTGGAGGCTCTGCAAGCAGGTACTCGGAACGCGATCCTCGCCGCAGCCACAACACCAGGCCTAAACAAGATTAGCGCGGGTAATTACGGAGGTAGACTTGGCAAGACCTTCATTCATCTTCGTGAAGTGATTGCATGATCACTCGCTCAATAAAAACCCGACCTGACAAGCGATTAGAACACGTCGTCTCAGCACCGTGAAGTCCCAAAAGATGTCACCTACTGAGAGCTCGCATTCGAACCTATAAAATCGGAATAAGGGTAGCTCATGATCTCACTGCAACGAGCAAAAAGTGGTTACTTGAATTCTCTGCCCCAGTTGATTTGGCTCCTGCTGGCGACGAGCCCCGTCATCGGTCAAACCAAATTTGTGGCCAACTATGATGAAAATAAGATTCCGGCCTATGAGCTTCCCGCCATCCTGACCATGCAGGATGGAACACAGGTGAATACTGCCCAACAGTGGCGAGAAAAACGCCGACCCGAACTCATGGATCTCTTTGCTAAGCAAGTCTACGGTCGAGCACCAGAGGCCTGCCCGATTCAGAGTAAAGTCATCAGCACAACCGATGCAATTCAAGGTAAGGCCTTGCGTCGAGAGGTTGATGTAACCTTCGGTGGGAAATCGGACTCCGTCACGATGAGACTGCTGATCTACACTCCCAAAGAATCCAAAGCTTCACCTGCTTTCCTTACCCTTAACTTTCAAGGAAATCATAGCATCGATCCTGATCCAACCATTAGTTTGAACCCAAACTGGATGAGGAATCGATCTGGCGTAACCGAGAATAACTTATCCAGCGAAAAATCGAGAGGAGTCGCAGCAAGTCGCTGGCCAGTCGAGTTGATCATCGATCACGGCTTCGCACTGGTCACCATTTACTACGGAGACATCGATCCAGACTTCGACGATGAGTTTAAAAATGGTGTCCATTCGGCGCTTCGAAGCGAAGCAAGTTCTATTCGGAATGAAGAGAGATGGGGAAGCATCGCAGGTTGGTCTTATGGCTTAAGCCGTGCCATGGATTACCTACAGCAGGACAACCAGATTGATGGAGATCGTGTCGCAGTCTTCGGACATTCGAGACTCGGGAAAACATCGCTGTGGGCGGGCGCAAGTGATGAACGATTTAAATTGGTGATCAGCAATAATTCAGGTTGCGGCGGTGCGGCCCTCAGTCGCAGAGCAATCGGGGAGACCATCTGGCGCATCAATACCTCTTTTCCCCATTGGTTCTGCGATAACTATCTGCTCTATAACGAGAAAGAAGGGGATTGTCCGGTCGACCAACATCAATTGATTGCTCTGATTGCTCCGCGAGCTGTCTATGTTGCAAGTGCAACGGAGGATCGCTGGGCAGATCCGAAGGGTGAATTCCTCTCAGCAGTTCAAGCGGATGAGGTTTATCGTCTATTGGGAACGGATGGAATGGGTGGCTCAGCTCCGCCTGATAAAATGCCTCAAGCTGACCAGGCCATCCGAACCGGAACGATCGGATATCATCTCCGGACGGGGAAGCACGATGTGACGACCTACGATTGGGAGCAGTACATCGCCTTTGCCAAGCGACATCTTTAGAGTTGGCGGCTGTTCCTCATCACCGATCGCTTCGCTCAACGATTTCAAAACCCACTCGATGTTCACCAACTGAAATCGCAATGAGATGAATACCAAGGAATCTCTACCGGTGATGGAACACCTCGATGCACTGCTGAGTGCATTGGGGAAAGATAAAACGGTGATTCTCAAAGCCCCACCGGGGGCCGGAAAGACCACCATGGTCCCACCGGCCATCTTGGATAGTGGCGTCCACGGGAAAAATCAGATCTTGGTTGTTCAGCCAAGGCGACTTGCAGCGATTGCAACAGCACAGCGAATAGCGGAATTAAGGGGCACGCTCTTAGGCGACCAGATAGGCTATCACGTCCGATTTGATAGTCGACAATCCTCAAAGACCGAACTGCTCACGCTGACCACCGGACTCCTCCTGCGGCGACTGATTCGTGACCCACTACTGGAAAGAGTTGACTGTGTCATCTTAGATGAGTTTCATGAACGATCGATCGAGATGGATCTAGCCTTGGGGATGATTCAACAAATCCGCACCGCTTTCCGTCCCGAGCTGAAGCTTGTGATCATGTCAGCCACACTGGATGCGGGACCTTTAACGGAATTCATTAAGGACTCCGTTAGGATTCAAAGCAGTGGCCGCGCCTATCCGGTAAAGATCCAGTACGAACAAGATCTCAATCGCGGCCCAATCGAGAATCGAATCGCATCCTCGCTAGATCAGCTTCTCATCGAGACTCGAGGTCACATTTTAATTTTTCTTCCTG
>JAYYHM010000001.1:0-3011 GCA_036148415.1 Planctomycetota bacterium | reverse complement strand
ACCAATGAAACCATTTTCGACATCGAAGCCCTACCTAAAAGTTTAATTGTTATTGGTGGCGGTACGATCGGATGTGAAATGTCTCAAGCCTTCACTCGCCTCGGATCAAAGGTGACGCAGATTGAGAAATCGGGTCATCTGCTAAGCCGCGAAGATACGGATGCTTCCTCCATTCTTTTACAAACATTCATCCGTGAGGGCACCGATGTCCGATTAAACACTTCGGTTCAATCCCTTTCTCAGCGCGGCACAACGAAGTATGTTTCAGTTGTCGAAGATGGGAAAGAAAAGGAGATCTCTGCGGAAGAAATACTTGTATGCGTGGGTCGCAGCCCTAATGTCAATGGACTGGAACTAGAGGAAGCAGGAATCTCGTTTGATACGAAAACCGGCATTCAAGTTAACGATTTCCTGCAAACCACTAATCCTAGAGTATTTGCCGCGGGCGACGTAGCTTCCCTTGAACGCTTCACTCACGCCGCAGATTTTATGGCTAGGATCGTCGTGCAAAATGCATTGTTTCTTGGCAAACGCCGCTTGAGCTCGCTTACCATTCCCCGTTGCACTTATACCGTTCCAGAAATTGGCCATGTGGGGATCGGATCCAATGCGGGTACAGAAAGCAAGTCCTTCGTGACCACCCAAACTATTTTCTTTAGTGAGGTTGACCGAGCATCAATCGACGGAGATACGCAGGGATTTGTTCGCATCCATCTGAAAAAAGGAACGGATCAAATAATGGGAGCTACCGTTGTTAATCCAAATGCAGGCGAATTAATCTCGATGATTACTCTCGCAATGACGAATCGAATTGGTCTTAAGAAAATCGCATCGACGATCTTCCCCTACCCAACCCGCTCCGAGGCGATCAGAAAATTGGGTGATCAATACAATCGCACGCGACTAACACCCCGCATCCTGAAGATTTTTAAAAAGTGGCTTCAGTGGAATCGCTGAAACTCTCATCGGATCATGAATTTAAACAGTGATTCGGGGAACGGTTGACCGAAATAGTGAAGCACTCAGGTTGGGCCTGATGGTACCTCAAAGCATTCATCCACCGGCACTTGCATCGCATTAGCGAGAGCATTGGTCTGGCTTGCCATCGATATCACGTCTAGCAATTCAGCATACATTTCTGACGTCATCCCACGTTTCCGGGCGGATACGGTATGGCTCTGGATGCAGTAGTCACAATGATTAGCAGTTGAAACAGCGACATAAATGAGCTCCTTGACCAAAGGGTCGAGAGCACCGGGAGCCATCACTTCTTGGAGCTGCTCCCAGACTCTCCTGGCTTGCTCAGGATGATTAGCCATCACTCTCCAAAAATGATTCACATATTCGGTTTGCCGTGTTTCCCTAATTTCTGCGAACAATTCAGCGGCCGAATTGCTCAGATCTTGATCCGAGAGAATCGGTAAAGTAGCCATAAATAAACCTGCCAAAATAGAGAGCGATTGAAAAATATAGCGAGCTCGCTTCGATCACTTTCCAATGATTCAACACAAATCGGCTGCGCTGACTCATTGGATTTCCGTGAACTTGTCAGCTATCCGGATCACTTCGTTTTTTATTTAATTCTTCAAGAGTAATTTGTGCTTGTCTCCTTCGACGGTCCTCGTCCTGTTGACGAAGTACTTGTAAGATTTTACCTCGATCTGCCCGCGAAATGGGTAGTGTCACCTGCTCGCCAAGTACACCCAGCGGAACCTCTTCCATGACCCAAGTATCACTGCGTTGGGTAGCAAATGCCAAATCTTTGTTCCCAGTCGCCTGAAGATTAGCGAGTGGATTCCGGCCCCAAGCGTAACGGTAGTGAATGGGGTTAGAAATCATGTGACTTTTTAACACCAAACGCTTCTTGTCGTACTGAACCTGCCCTCGTTCATTCTTTCCGCGAACAGCGTATTCGACATCCGCAGGATGAAAGCGACGATCGACACCCGCGATGGCAAATCCGCAAATCCTTCCATCCTCGGGATCACCCACATCACGGCTAAACGTCAGCTCCAATCCATTCTCAATCTGCTCCATCTTGATCAACATGGGTGGCAGCCATTCAATCTGCTTTTCAAAGCCATATTCAGTAGCAAGAGCCCACCTAGCAATGCGTTCGCCAGCAGGCAATTTTAGCTGCGGGTGATACCAACGACGCCGGAGGTCATAGGTACTAACGAAGCCGATGTTCTCATCACCATTTTGAAAGAAATCAAGAAATGTGCTGTACTGTGCCGCACGTATCTGGATGCCCGCGTTGAACATCTTCTCACAATAGTCATCGAGTGTCTGTGGATTCCCATCAGTACAGAGTGACAAAATACCAAATGGCATTTCCGTGTCACGAAAAGCCTGTCTCCAGGATTGAATCATTTTGGGAAAGACTTCACGATACAGTTCTGCACCTAACGTTCCATCAAAAGCATTGTTATAGCCTTGGTGGAAGATAACACCTTTGACAGAGAGGCCCTCCAACGGAGCGATCATCCCAGCGTAACAGTGGCCGGGATAATTGTGATTACCAATGGGTCCGGGCCTTAGATCGGTTGGCGGTTGTCTATCCGCATCGGAGACTTCTTTACCCTCCTCTGTCAAGCGTTGCAACTTGGCCTCATGCTTTTTAACCCGTGCTAACAAATCAGCCTCAGAATCCCAGTTCGAGACGGATTGTTCAAACTCTTCTAGCTTACCTTTAACGGACGCCGCGGTGATTTCTCGCAAGACGGGCAATGGCGTCCAGGTCTCGACAGTGGTGCCCCCTCTCGATGCGTCAATCACTCCAATGGGCACAGAAGATGCTTGATGAACCCTCCTGGCAAAGACATAACCTATTGCAGATAGCTCCTTCGCTATCTCTGGTGTGCACACATTCCAATCACCCTTCCGAAAGTGTCGTCGAGACCAATCACTCCATTGATGAAGCCTCGGGAAACCTTTCTGCTTGTCCGGCCCTTGTGCATAAGGCAGGGTCAGGATTCTTATCTTGGGATAGTTCGCAGAAATGATCTCAA